>JBMTAR010000128.1:0-6046 GCA_049428925.1 Gemmatimonadaceae bacterium | reverse complement strand
ATCCTGTACAACATCCCGAAGTACATGCACTTCGCGCTTCCCGCCGAGTTGGTGGCGGAGCTCGCCGCGCATCCCAATGTCGTCGGCATCAAGGACAGCTCCGGTGACGCTGCGATGCTCGCGGGGTTCCTCGCGGCGCAGTCGGCGACGTTCACGGTGCTCACGGGGAGCGGGTCGGGTCTGCACGCGGCACTGCAGGCGGGGGCGCGCGGTGGGATTCTCGCCGTCTCGCTCTTCGCTGGCCCGACCGCGCTCGCCGTCGCGGGCGCCCACGCGGCCGGGGACGTCGCGGCCGCCGCCGCGGGCCAGGCGATTCTCACTCCCCTCGCGCAGGTGATCGTCGCGAAGCTCGGCGTCCCGGGCGTGAAGCATGCGATGGAGCGCGTCGGGCGCGTGGGCGGCTCGCCGCGGCTGCCGCTCCTCCCGCTGGACGCGGCGGGGCGCGCCGAGGTCGACGCGCTCCTCCCGGCGTGATTCGCGCGCCGCAGCACGGTCGGCGCGGATGACATCCGACGGGCTCCGGCTCCGTACCTTCGGCGCCCTCGTCCTCGAGCGGGAGCGCGCCGACGCACCGCCGGAGGTGGTCTATCGCGCGGGAAAGCTTCTCGCGCTCCTCCTCCATCTCAGCGTGCATCGTGGGCGCCCGCTGTCCCGCGCCGCCGTCGCCGACCTCCTGTGGGGGGATGAGGCGCCCGACCGCGCCCGCGCCTCACTGCGGCAGGCGCTCAACTCCCTGACCCGGCTGCTGGGTCCCGACGCGATCGAGGCGACCCGGACAACGGTGCTGCTTCGACCGGGGGCGGTGCCCACCGACCGGGAGCGCTTCCTCGCGACGGTCCAGGGCCTTGAGGCGACGCCGGACGCTGGCGGGGTGTCGGCGCCGTTCGCCACCTTGGCGGTCTACCAGGGGCCGTTCCTCGCCGACGAGCCGCACGTCACCGAGGCGTTTGACAGCTGGGTCTTCGCCGAGCGGCAGCGATTGCGGCGCGAGTTCCTGCGGGTGGCGGCTTGGGTGGGGGAGTCGGCGCTCGCGCGTGGGGCCGGCCCGGACGCCCTCCGCGTGGCCGCGCTGGTCCGGGCCGCGGAGCCGCAGGAGCTGCTCGGCGTCACGCTGGCGTTCGATGGCCACGCGCTCCTCGGCGAGGTCGCCTCGGCGCAGCGCGCCATCGACGAGTGGCGCGTCCAGCGCGACCAGCCCGAGGCACCGCTCCCGGATGCCGTGGCCACGCGGCGTGAGCGCGCGCGTCGCGAGCTCGCGCGGATGCCCGCGCTGCTGCCAACGGTCGACGCCGCCAACCTCGAGGGCGTGGGGACCTTGTTCGTCGGGCGACAGGCGATGCTCGAGCGACTCACCGCGATGGCGGAGCGGGCGCGGCGTGGTGTGCCGACCCGGCTGCTCCTCAGCGGCCCGTCCGGGGTCGGCAAGAGCCGACTCCTCGACGAGTTCGAGGCGCGACTGCGGTTGCGGGGTGCGCGCGTGGCGCGCGTCCGGCTCTTCCCCGCGATGCGCGACGTGCCGTTTGCGGCGCTCGCCGACGTGACGCGGAGCCTCGCGGCGCTGCCCGGGGCGCTGGGAGTCTCCGAGACCTCAGCGGGGGCGTTGGTCGAGTTTCTCCCTGAGCTCCGTGGGAGCTTTGAGACGCACCGAGGGCCGGCGGATGATGGCGACCGCGTGCGGTGGCGCATCGAGGCCTTCCGCGACCTCGTCGGCGCCGTCGCGGACGATCGCTTCGTGGTGCTCATCGTCGACGATGCCCAGCATCTCGATGTCCGCTCTCGCCAAGCCTTCGAGCAACTGGCGGTGATGCGGGAGGGTCGCATCCTCGTCCTCCTCGCGGCCCGACCGCCGGTGGCGATCGATCCGTCGTCCGTGGAGGTGGTGGAGGTCCCCGCGTTCGGGACCGCCGAGCTTCGGGCGCTCCTCGCGTCGGTCAGCCCCTGGCCGACGACGCCGTGGGCCGAGGCGCTCCTGCATCGTCTCGCCGACCTGACGGGTGGGTTGCCGCAGCGCGTGATCGAGGTGCTGCGGGTCGCGGAAGCCACGGGGCTGCTTGAACGGCGCGACGACGGCTGGACCACGCCGGATCCCGACGGCGTGTCGCAACGCATTGCCGCGCTGCGGCGGACGGGTGACGTCGTGGCCGCGCTCCCGGACGCCGCGCGGCAGCTCCTCCTGGTGCTTCGCATCTGGGGTCGGCCGATGCTCGAGGAGACGCTGCTCGGGGCGGCGGCGCGCCTGGATCCCCAGGTGCCGATGGAGGCGTGGCGCGATGCGCTGCGGTCCGTGGAGGCGCAGGGCTTCGTCGTCGCCGGGTGGAACACCTGGTCGATGGCCCACGATTCCGTCGGCGAGGCGGTGGACGCGATGCTGACCGACACGGTGCGTGGCGAGGGGCTCGACGCCATCGGCCGCCAGCTGCTGTCGGGGGAGTCCATCGCGCCACCGCTCCTCGATCACCTCGCGTTGCTCTGTGGTCAGGCCGATCGGCGCGCGCTGTTGGAAGAGGTCGTCGCCGAGCTCACGCGTCGGGAGGCGTGGCGACGGCAGCGTCTCGGGGCGCGCCGGTTCTGCCGCCAGATCGCGGCCGCAGCGGGACGCCCCGAGTGGGAGGTTCCGCTCTTCCGTCGCCTTGGCTGGGTGACGCGTCAGTCGCGCACGGCGCTCGCCTGGTACTCCGCGCTCGGGGCGTGCCTGCTGCTGGTGGCCAGCACCCTCCTCGTCCTCGCTTGGCCGCGGTTGGTGGTTGACGTCGAGCCGATGGGGGAAGACGTGGGGCCGAGGATTACTGGGGACTCCGCAGCAGAGCACGTTGTTGTCTTCTATGTGCAGCCGCGGCTGAGTGTCCGGAATGGGTTCGGCCAACGGTATGCCTGGTTATCGGGACGCGTCCGCGTCAGCACGCCGTTTGGCCAGCTCCGCGGCGACTCGGTCGCCGAGCTCGAGAATGGGACCGTCCAGTTCCGCGAACTCGGTCTCCTCTACCCAAGATTTCAGGACATCCCCGAGGCGCGACGAACGCCGGTGCTCCGGTTTTCGGCTGCGGGTCTCATCTGGCGGTCACCCCCGGTCGCGGTGCGCGGCGCCCAAGTGGGTGAACCGACACGCTTCACGCTGCGCCGTGTGGTGATCGACGGCCACCTCGTGCCCCTCGATGCGGCGGCGACGGTGAGGGCGGGCGACAGCATCCACGTCGAGGTGACCTTCGAGTACACGACGACGGGGGCGACGGCGAACTATGTGGTCGGGGCGGCCCCCAACTGGGTCCCCGCCCGTGAGGCCACGATTCGCCTCGCCGGGCTCCCACGCCCTGTGCAGTCCGCGTGGCAGACCGTGCGGTTCGTTCTGCCGCCCGCGCCGCCGGGACACGGGCACCTCGTCATCGCCTTTGGCGCCGACGATTCGGCCGAGCATTTGATGTCCGGCACGACGTGGACGGTCGGCCCCCCGGTCTGGGGTGACGGGAACGAGCTCGTCGATCTCTCGGAGGCTCAGGTGCAAACACTCCGCCGTGATGGCGGTGTCATCGTGCCGCGATACATGACGCGGTCGTACCTCGGGAGACTGGCGCACGTGAAGTTCGGGACAAAGCCGCTCCAGTTGGGACAGCAGGTGCTCACACCCGTCTACGCCCCCAGGCTCGTCCAGGGCAGTGCGATTGAGTTCACGGTCACGCCGCGGTCACCCGGAGGGCGCTGAGCGCCTCCTCGAGCGCGGAGGCGAGGTGCCATCGGTCGTCCACCACACGCAGATGCCCGGTCTCGTGCAGTCGAACCACGAGGCGGGCCGCCCGGGCGGGGGTCCCGTCGCTCGCGCGATGCACGGCGTCGATCAGGGGCGAGACCCACTCCGCGCGTGGGAGTCGAGCCATCGCGCCCAGCAGGGTGCGGATGCCCGCTTGATCCGTCCGACCGATCTCGATGCGCGCGCTCTCCTCCACCCCCGCTGCGGTCGGGAGCACGGGCACGACGAGGAGCCCGGGGATTGGCACCTCGCGCAGCCGGCGCAGCAGTCGCGCGAGCACGCGTGCATCGTAGTGGTGCGCGTCGTCGAGCGAGACGAGGAGCGGCCCTTCCACGGCGACGGCGGTGAGCAGGTCGTGGACCGCCGGAATCGCATCCCCCGGCGGGGACAGGACCCCCTCGAGAAGGCGATCGATGGTCTCAGCGAAGTCCGGGTGCACGCCCGCCGCGCCTCGATGTCCCTGGAGGGCGACCGTGAGGTCGCGGAGACAGGCGCTCGTGATGCCGCTGGCTGAGTCGAGGGCGACGAGTGCGACGACACGGCCACCCCCGGCGAGGCATCGCCGGGCCAGCCCGCGGAGGAGCCAGCTGCGCCCCGTGCCCGCGTCCCCGATCAGGTAGGCGAGGGAGGAGCGGCCAGCCAGCGCGTCCTGCCAGGCCGCTTCGAGGGAGTGGAGTGCGTGCGCATGGATGGGCTGGGCGTGGGTGCTGGCACCCTCCGGCCGGCGGGTCTGGAGTCGAGCGCGCCACTGCGCCGTCCGTCGCGCGATGTCGAGTGGCGTGCTGTCCGCTGCCCCCCGTTCACCGAGGACGCTGAGACGTTGCGCGACCTGTTCGAACGCCCCCGCGTCCGCGAGGGTCGCGGCCACCTCAAGCTGTAACCAGAGGAGCTGAGGGGCGTCGCCGAGGACCTGTCCCGCTTTGGCCAGCGTCGGCGAGAACAGGTTGGGGGCCGGGCTCCGCGCCGCGTCCAGCCAGCCTTGTGTGAGGGCATCGAGGAGGCGGTGCTCGACGCGAGCCCGGAGCTCGCGGATCCATCCCTGCAGGGCAGGGCCCGCCACGTCGAGGGTGGGTCCGATGGGGCCGCCGAGTGCCTCGAGCGCCTCCGCCACGCGCCCCTGTCCGAGCAGATGCTCGGCGTCCAGGAGGTCGACGCGGATCGGCGTCTGCAAGATCAGTCGTCCGCCGACATCGCCGATCGCGTCAGCGCCGAGGGCGCGTCGGAGGCGGAAGATGGACTGACGCAGGGAGTTCGACGCGTTGGCGTCGGAGAATCCCTCCCACAGGATGTCTCGGACCGTGCGTCGGGAGACACCGTGCGCGCCTGCCGCAGCGAGCAGTACCAAGAGCACGATCGGCTTGGTCCCAACATTCACCGCGACGTCCCCGCTGTTGGGGCGGGTCGCGCTGAGGGTCAGGGTCTGGGTGGTGCGAATCCGAAATCCCACTGAGACCTCGCAGAGGTGAGATCAACGTGGGGACGATGCGTTACAGGCGTTATAGCATCGTCAAAGCGCGAGCACTGTCGATTTTTCTTGCACTTTCACGGTGAAATGATGGGGGAGAGGTCACCGCAGGCGTTGCCACATTGCGTCCCGATCAGTAGACTGGAACAACGCCTCGACTCCGGGGCATTTTTTGTGTCTGTACTTCTCCTCCTCGCTGGAGCCGTTCATGTTCGACACGCAGACCCGGACCATCGTGATCGTCGGGGCGCAGTGGGGTGATGAGGGGAAGGGGAAGCTGGTGGATGTCCTCGCCGAGCAGGCCGATTGGGTGGTGCGCTATCAGGGGGGCGCCAACGCCGGCCACACGGTGCACGTGGGGGACGAATCGACGGTCCTCCATCAGGTGCCGAGCGGGATCCTGCATCCCGGGGTGCGCTGCGCGATCGGGAATGGTGTCGTGCTCGATCCCGAGGGGATGTTCGAGGAGGTAGACGGGCTCGTGGCGAGCGGGGTCGATGTCGCCGGGCGGCTCTACCTCTCCGACCGCGCGCACCTCGTTATGCCGTACCACAAGCTTGTCGACAAGGAGAGCGCGGCGAGCAAGGCGATCGGGACGACGGGGCGAGGCATCGGCCCCGCCTACGAGGACAAGGTCGCGCGCCGCGGCATCCGCGTGCTGGACCTCCGTCATCCGGCGCGCCTGAAGGCCCTCGTCGAGCGCGGGACCGAACACGCGAACGTCGTGCTGGCCGGCTTCGGCTCTGCGCAGCGCGCCGCTGCGGCCTACACGCTCGAGGCGCTCGAGCGGATCGCGCCGCGCCTGCTGGCGATCGCCGAGGATGTGGGGCTCGCGGTGA
>JBMTAR010000127.1:0-6105 GCA_049428925.1 Gemmatimonadaceae bacterium | reverse complement strand
TTGCCCTACACGACGCTCTTCCGATCTCCTGCTGGTACCCAAGCTGCCCGCGCCCAAGGAGGAAGATCTCGCCAAAGGCATCCTCGAGGCGATCGACATGGACAGTTATCGGGTTGAGAAGAAGGCGGTGATGAAGATCGCCCTTGCCGACGAGGAAGCGGAGATTGCCCCCATCCCGACCGATGCGCCCGGCCACCGCCCAGAGCCGGAGCTAGACCGGCTGAGCAACATCCTCAAGTCGTTCAACGAGCAGTTCGGGACGTTATTCACCGACACGGACCGCGTGGCACGCCGCATCCGGGACGACATCGCGCCCAAGGTGGCAGCAGACGCGGCATATCAGAACGCCAAGGAGAACACGCCCCACACGGCACGTCTGGCCCACGACAAGGCACTGGCAAACGTCATGCAGAACTTACTTACGGATGACACGCAGGTTTACAAGCACTTCGTGGAGAATGAGTCGTTTAAGCGCTTCGTCGGAGACATGGTGTACGCCATAACGAGTGCCGTATAGCGGTCGGGGGTTGGGCCTAATGGTCTCGTTCCAGTCCCAGGCTTCGAGCACACGAGATGCACACCTGGAACGACGAAGGGCCTCCATAAATGGGGGCCCTTCGCATTTCTAAAGCGACTACAAGCAATTACCCAATCACCCGTTCCAACATCCCCACCCCCTGCGTTAACGCCTCCTTTCCAATCACCAACGGCGGCAACAGTCGGATCGTATGCTCCCCCGCCCCGACCAGCAGCAGCCCCGCCTCCAACCCCCGCGCCACCACATCCTTCGCGGGCTCCGTCACATCCACCCCCCACATCAACCCGCGCCCCCGCACCGCCCGCACCTTCGCGCTCCGCCGCTGCACCCCCGCCAGCAGCTCGCACATCAGCGCCTCCATCTCCTGCACGTGGCCCAGCAGCGCCGGGTCGCTCACCCGGTCGAACACGTGGTTCGCCACGTGCGCCACGAAGGGCCCACCCCCGAACGTTGTCCCGTGGTCGCCCGGCTGCATCGCCTGCCCCACCGCCTCCGTGAGCAGCACAGCCCCCATCGGGAGCCCCGCCGCCATCGGCTTCGCCACCGTGAGCAGGTCCGGCTCGAACCCCAGCTGCTCGTACGCGAAGAACGTCCCCGTGCGCCCATAGCCACACTGGATCTCGTCCAGGATCAACAGCACGTTCCGCTCGCGCGTCAGCTCGCGCAGCCCCTGCAGGAAGGCGCGGTCGAGCACCCGCACCCCGCCCTCCCCCTGGATCGGCTCCACGATCACCGCACAGGTCTGCTCCGCCGTCACCACCTGCGCCAGCTCGTCGAGGTCGCGCTCGTGGATGTGAATCCCCCCCGCCAATGGACGGAATGGGTTCCGGTACTGCGGACGGTCGGTGGCCGCGACGGTCCCGAAGAGCCGCCCGTGGAAGGCGCCGCGCAGCGAGACGATCTCGTGCTTGGCCACGCCCCCCACCTGGCGCCCCCACTTCCGCGCCATCTTGAACGCCCCCTCATTCGCCTCGGCGCCCGAGTTACAGAAGAACACCCGGTCCGCGAACGACGCCCCCACGAGCTTGTCGGCGAGCTGCTCGCCCGGCCCCGTGCGGTAGAGGTTCGAGGTGTGCAGCACCCCGCTCTCCGCGGCCTCGAGCAGCGCGCGCTTCACGCCGGCGTCGTTGTAGCCGAGCGCGTTGACGGCGATGCCGGAGGTGAAGTCCAGGTAGGCGCGCCCCTCGCTGTCGTAGAGGTGCACCCCCTCGCCGCGCACGAGCTCCATCGGCGCACGGCGGTAGAGGCCCAGGAGGGCGTCGGTCACGGCGGTCAGTGTGGCGGTCATACGGTGCTCCGAGCGTCGGAGAGAGAGATCGTGGTGCCGGCCCCGGGGTCGGCGATGCCATCCAGCGTGGCGATCCGCACGCGGCGGACGCCGGCCTCGAGCGTGACGAGCGCGGCCTCGAGCTTGGCGCGCATCCCGCCCTGCGCCACGCCGCGGGTGATGAGGTCCGCGATGCCGGCGCGGTCGAGCTGCGGGATCACCGCATCGGCCTCGAGCACCCCGGGCACATCGGACACGAAGAGCAGTTCGGCGGCGGTGAGCCCCTCGGCGATCGCCGCGGCGGCGTCGTCGCCGTTCACATTGAGCCCCTCGCCCGTGGCGCTCTCACGGTCGCGCGCGAGCGGCGACACATACGGCGTCCATCCGGCGGCGAGGAGATCGGTCAGCAGGGCCACGTCGGCGCGCACCTCGCGCCCCACGCGGCCATAGGTGGGGTCGGTCACGCGCGCGGTGAGGAGCCCGGCGTCCTCGCCGCTCACCCCCACGGCGCGGAGCCCCGCGGTGAGCCCCTGCGCCACGAGCCGCTTGTTCACCGTCCCCGAGAGGATCATCCGCACCGCATCGAGATCCTCGGCGCGCGTCACGCGGCGCCCGTGCACGAACACGGGCTCCACCCCCATCTGCCGCTGCAGCGCGGTCACCTCGTCGCCGCCGCCGTGCACCACCACGAGCGGCCCCGCGGCCGCGGCGTCGCGCAGCAACCCCGGGAGCGCGGCGTGGGCCTGCGCCCGCCCGCCGAGCTTGATGACGCGTGGCGCGGCGTGGTGTGTGGTGCTCACAGCGGAAGCCCCGCGGCCTCGTCGAGGCCGAGCATCAGGTTCGCGTTCTGCAGCGCCTGCCCCGCGGCGCCCTTCATCAGATTGTCGATGGCGCTGAAGATCTGGAGCATCGGCGTGCGCGTCCCCGCCACGGGGCGCACGGTGAAGCGCACCACGTTGCGATGCTGCACCTGGCGCAGCTCGGGGAGCTCGTCCACCACCTCGATGAAGCGCTCCCCCGCGTAGCGCGCGCGGAAGGGGGCCAGCAGATCGTCGAGCGGACGCGCGAGCGGCACGGTGATCGTCGAGAGGATCCCGCGCGCCACCGGCAGCAGATGCGGCGTGAAGAGGAGCTCGGCGGTGCCGCCCAGCTCCCCCACCAGCGCGCGCATCTCGTTGAGATGGCGGTGCGCGTTCCCCACGCCGTAGGCGCGGAAGTTCTCGGTGACCTCACCGAAGAGGAGGTCGAGCCGCGCGGTGAGCCCTGCCCCGCTCACGCCGCTCGCGCTGCTGATGTGCACGGTGCCCTGCGGCGCGATGAGTCCCTGCTCGAGGAGCGGGAGGAGCGGGATCAGCGCGCTCGTGGGGTAGCAGCCCGGGTTCGCGACGATCTGCGCGTCACGCACCTGCGCGCGCCGGAGTTCGGTGAGGCCGTACGGGATGCCGTCGCTCGCACCGTTGCCGATGCGATGGTCGTGCGAGAGGTCCACCACCTTGGCGCCCGCCGCGCGCGCGCGCGCGACCCATTCGGCGCTCGTGCCGTGCGGGAGTGCGGTGAAGATCAGCGCGGCACGGTCGAGCTGCACGTCGTCGGTCGCCTGGAAGGTGACCGACCCGCCGAGCGGGAGCTGCACCGTCTCGCCGCGCTGGGAGTTGGCGGTGGCGAAGGCGAGCGAGAGGCCCGGGTGTCTATTGATGAGTGCGCAGAGCTCGCGGCCCGCGTATCCGCTGGCCCCGAGCACGCCGACTGGAATTGTATGCACGATGTGTGCATATTAATGCTTTCCGGGGTCTCGTCAAGAGATTATGTTGGCTCATCGGCCTCTCGGTGGCCCTCCGCCGAGCCCCTGCACCCCCTGTTCTTATGACCCTCAGTCGCCGCGAACGCCATCAGGCCATCCTCGAGATCATCGGGGCCCGTGAGGTCGGGAGCCAGGAGGAGCTCAGGCACCTCCTCGCGAACCGCGGGATGGAGGTCAACCAGTCGACCCTCTCGCGCGACCTCCGGGACCTTCGCGTCGCCCGGGTCCCCTCCCCGACCGGGTACCGGTATGTGGCGAGCGAGGCGGCGGTCGAGGAGCCGAGTCGGGCGGCGCTGGCGTCGATCTTGCCGCAGCTCTTCGTGCGGGTGGATGGGGTGGACCATCTCGTGGTGCTCAAGACCGCGCCGGGGGGTGGGCAGACCGTGGCGCACGCGCTCGACCGGGAGCCCGCGACCGACATCATCGGCACGATCGCCGGCGACGACACGATTTTGATGATCTGTCGGAGCGAGCAGGCGCGTGAGCGGGTGGTCCGGCGGTTGGAGAAGCTCGGCCGCGGGGGGTGAGTCTCGCCGGCCAGTCGTCGAGGCCTGCTCCGCCGGACCCCCCTGCCCTCCCCAAGCGCATAACTATGCGATATTCTTCGTCATCGCCCGTTGGGGGGCGGTGTCTCATCAATCCGAGGTCGTCGTGAGCGCTGGATCGCATAAACTCTGGGGTGGACGCTTCGCCGGGGGCCCCGCCCCCGAACTCGAGGCGGTGAACCGCTCCATCGGGACCGACATCCGCCTCTGGCCCTTCGACATCCAGCTCTCCAAGGCCTGGGCCGCGGGGCTCGGTGAGGCGGGCGTCCTGACCGCCGACGAGGTCCGCACGATCCGCGACGGACTCGACCGCGTCGGCGCACGCATCGCAGCAGGCGAACAGCCCATCGGCTCCGACGAGGACGTGCACACCTTCGTCGATCGCCTCCTCCACGAGGAGGCCGGTGACCCGGCGGGTCGCCTCCACACCGGCCGCAGCCGCAACGACCAGGTCGCCACCGGCACGCGCCTCTGGACGATGGACGCGATCGATCGCCTCCTCCCGATGCTCACCGCGCTGATGCAGGCGCTCGTCGAGCAGGCCGACGCGCAGATCGACGCGATCCTCCCGGCGTACACGCACCTGCAGCGCGCGCAGCCGGTCTCCGCGGCGCACTGGCTCCTCGCGCACGTGTGGGCCTTCCAGCGCGACCGTCAGCGTCTCACCGCCGCGCGCGCCTCAGCCGCGGTCCTCCCACTCGGCTCCGGCGCCATCGCGGGCTCGGCGTTCCCCGTACCGCGCGAGCGGCTCCGCGAGGAACTCGGCTTCGCCACCATCTCGCCGAACTCGATCGATGCCGTCGGCGACCGCGACTTCATCGCCGACACGCTCTACGCGCTCACGATGTGCGCCACGCATCTCTCGCGGCTCGCGGAGGACCTGATCCTCTACGGCTCCAGCGAGTTCGGCTTCGTGCGCTTCGGCGATGCGTACAGCACCGGCTCCTCGATGATGCCGCAGAAGCGGAACCCCGACGCCCTCGAACTCGCGCGCGGCTCCGCCGGCCGGATCCTCGGCGACCTCACGGCGCTCCTCGTCACCATCAAGGGGCTCCCGAGCGGCTACAACAAGGATCTGCAGGAGGACAAGCGGACCCTCTTCGCCGCGGTCGATGGGATGACTCTGCTCCTCCCGGCGGTCGCGGGATCGGTCGCGACCCTTCGGTTCGACCGGGATCGGATGCGGTCGGCGGTGAGCGGCGGCCTGATGGCCACCGACCTCGCCGATTACCTGGTTCGGAAGCGGGTGACCTTCCGCGACGCCCACGGCGCGGTCGGCCGGCTGGTGCGCGAGGCGGAGGAGAAGGGGATCGAGCTCTGGGACCTGCCGTTCAGCAGCTTCACCGCGGCGCACGCCGAGTTCGGTGAGGATGTCATGGCGGAATTGACCCCGGAGAAGTCGTTGTCCCACAGAGAGATAGCTGGCGGGACCGGGCTCCAGGCGGTCCGTGCGCAGCTCGAGGCGGCGAAGGCGATTCTGTAGTCCGAGGTGGCGCTAACCGTTCTGGTGCGCTTTTATTCTCTTGAATGAGAATAATTCTGTAAGCGCCCGATGCGGGCTATTACCTCCGCCACCGCCGCCTCCGCGCTCGAGATCACGCCGAAGCAGCTCGACAACCTGCTCGGCCGGATCGAGTCGGACGCGATCGGCCTGTCCGGGCGCCAAGGACGCGCCCGCCGAATCCCCATCCGAGCCCTCCCGGAGCTCGCCGTCACCCTGGAGCTCGTGGCCCGACTCGGCGTCGGGGTGCGCCAGGCCCACGCCATCGCGGTCCAGCTCTGCACGGCACCCGAGGTGACCCTCGGCGCGCTCCGAATCGGAATCGACCTCGCCGCGCTGACGGCACGGATCGATGCGCGGTTGGTCGCGGCGATCGAGGCGGATGTCACGCCGCGGCGGGGGCGGCCGGCTCGGCGGAGTCGCTAAACCACCCCCAAAAGAAAAGCGGGCGCG
>JBMTAR010000126.1:0-6155 GCA_049428925.1 Gemmatimonadaceae bacterium | reverse complement strand
CTCGGTGAGGCGGTGCTGCTGCACCATCGTCCCCATCGCGCCGTCGATGATGAGGTGGCGCTCCGCCGCCTCGGCCTCGAGCCGCGTGAGCCGCGCGTCGCGGGTGAAGGGCGTGGCGCTCATCGCGTGCGCTCCGCGTGTGGCGCCGCGGCCGCGCGGCCCGGCCGCAAGCCGAGGATGTGGCAGAGCGCGTAGGTCAGGTCCGCGCGGTTCAGCGTGTAGAAGTGGAACTCCGTCACGCCCGCCTGCGCGAGCTGCTGGCACTGCTCCGCGGCCACCGTCGCGGCGACGAGCTTCCGCGTCTCCGGGTCGCCGTCGAGCCCGTCGAACATCCGGGCGAACGCCGGCGGCACCGTCGCGCCCGTGGCCGCGGCGAACTTCACCATCTGCGTGAAGTTCGTCACCGGCATGATCCCCGGGACGATCGGCACCGTGATCCCCGCCTTCCGCGCGCGGTCGACGAAGCGGAGGTAGGTCCAGTTGTCGAAGAAGAACTGCGTGATCGCGCGCGTCGCGCCGGCGTCGATCTTCCGCTTGAGGTTGTCGAGGTCCGCCTGTGGGGACGCGGCCTCCGGGTGGGTCTCCGGATACGCCGCGACGGTCAACTCGAAGTCGTGCCGCTTCCGCAGGCCGGTCACGAGGTCCGACGCGTAGGCATATCCGGTGGATGACGGTGCGTACGCCCCGCCGCCCGGAACATCCCCCCGGAGCGCAACGAGATGACGCACCCCTGCCGCCCAGTAGTCGTCGGCCACCGCGTCGATCTCCTCCCGCGAGGCCGCGACGCAGGTCAGGTGCGCCGCCGGGACCAGCGAGGTCTCCGCCAGGATCCGCCGCACCGTCTGGTGGGTGCGCTCGCGCGTCGAGCCTCCGGCGCCATAGGTCACGGAGACGAAGCGCGGCGCCAGCGGCGCGAGCCGCGTGATCGCACGCCAGAGGGTCTCCTCCATCTCCGCCGACTTCGGCGGGAAGAACTCGAAGGAGACCTGGAACGGGACGGGAAGGGCGAGAGTGCTCACAGCAGGGTCCAGAACGCACGAAGCCCGGCGCGTTCGAGGCGCACCGGGCCGGCGCTTTAGCGGGATGTTTTACGTGGCCGCAAGTTGCCTCGAAATCGCCACGGGGAACGGTTGTGTATTCAACCTATTATCCGGATGAACGGATGGCAAGCGGCGCCCCCCGCAGGGCGAGCGGTGCGGCGATGATGGGCGCGGGCCGCGGGTGATGGCGGGGCGGAGGACGCCGCGCACCATCCCCGCGTCGCTTCCGCCCTGGACGAGCCTGCCCCGGTGGAGCTGTGGACGCCGACCGCCCGGACCATGACCGCACCTCATCCATCCAGCCGGAGATCGTTCGATGTCTCATCCCACCCCCGGACGCCTGCGTCGCGTCCTCCCGTTCGCGCTGCTCGCCCTCGTCACCCTCAGTGATCCTGCCTTCGCGCAGACGGCGACGGAGGTCGTCGCGCAGTGCATCGACAAGGCCGCCGATGTCTTCGTCGGGTGTGTGCTCGACGAGCCTTGGTACACGGAGTCGCTCTGCTACGCGAAGTACGCGGCCGACAGCATCCTCTGCGTGCCGTCCACCCTGCTGCGGCTCGTGAACCTGTGAGCCCACGCCTCGAGGTCGAGGCGGTCGTCGTCGAGGGGCGCGCACGGCGTCTCCTCGACGGCGTCACGCTCACCGCCGACCCCGGCGAGGTGCTCGGGATCGCGGGGCCGAATGGGGCGGGGAAGTCGACGCTCGCGCGGCTCGTCCTCGGGGCCTTGGCACCCTCGGCGGGGCGCATCCGGATCGACGACCTCTCCCCCGCCACCTTCCGCGGCCGGCACGGCATCGGTTTTCTCGCCGAGGATGGCTCGCGCGCGTGGGAGCGGATTACGCCGCGCGACCTCCTCCGGGTCGGCGGCGACGATGAGGCCCCGGTGGAGGACCACCCCCTCGCGGGGATTCTCCGCCTCGCACCGCTGTTGGACCGTGCGATCGCCCACCTCTCCAAGGGGGAGTGGCGTGCCTGCCAGGCCGCGTTCGCGCTGCGATTGCGGCCGAGGCTCGCGGTCCTCGACGAGCCGGAGTCGGGGCTCGATCCCGCCGCGAACGAGCGGATGCGCGAGGCGGTGCGTTGGGCCGCGGAGGGCGGTACCACCTGTCTCGTCCTCTCGCACCATCTGGAATTGTTGTCCCGGACCGCGGACCGGCTCCTCGTACTCGCCCGTGGGCGCACCCAGGATCTCTTCGCGCCCGTCGAACTCGGGGCGCTCGAGGTGCGCGCCCGCTACCTCGCCGCGACGGAGGAATGCTCGTGATGCTCGCATTCCTTCTCGATCGCTGCCCCAGCTCCTGGCGGCCCGCGCTCCTCGTCTGTGCCGCCTCGAGTGCGTGGCGGCGGGCCGTGCTCGTCTGGGCCGTCGCCCTGCCGATGATCGCCCTGATGGCACGGGCGCGGGCGGAGCTCGGGACCGCGGTCCTGATGTACGCCCCACCGCTGCTCGCGCTCGGTGTCGTCGGTCGGGCGTTCACGCTCGTGCGGCGTCCAGCGGTCTGGACCGCGGTCTTTGCCCGCGGTGGGGCGGGGCCTGTGGACCTCTGGCGGCTCGCCGGCCTCACAGGCGCCCTCGCGCTCGCGGCGAGCTGGAGCGTGGCGGCGTTCGCGCTCGCGGGCCTCCGATCGGCGGCTCCGCTCCCGTCGACGGGACTCATCTCGCTCGGTCTCTTCACCCTCGCCTGGTCGGTCTGCTGCACCCTCGCCGTGATCAGTGCGGCTGCCACCACCGCACGGGGCGCCGCAGTGCTCCTGCTGGGCTGGATGCTGCTGCCCGCCGGTTTCGAGGCGGTGGTTTCCCCGTTCGACCTTCCCGGGACGGTGGCGCACGCGGTGAAGATTCTCGCGCCGCCCTTGGAGGCCGCGGTCAGGTTCCACGACCTGCTGCGCGGTCTCGTACCGGCGGATGTCGCGCCCTGGTTCGCCGCACAGCTGATCGGGTTCCCGGTGTCGGCCATCGGGCTCTTCGTCTGGCGAGCGAGGCGTGTCGCGGCCTGTGTTCAGGGCGTCGAGTGAGGAGCGGACACGAGTCGCACGATGGCGTCGGCGGCGACTCCGTCGACCTCGATCGTCTTCGTGCGAGCGGTGACGGCGATCGTCACGTCACGCGGCGTAGCAGTTGCTCCACGATCGCGAGCGCGAACCAGGCGATCATCGGCGAGAGATCGACCGCCCCGAAGGCGGGGAGTCGGCGGCGGATGGGTGCGAGCATCCATTCCGTCATCCGCCAGGCAAGTCGCCCGATCGGGTGCCGCTCCCAGCCGAACCAGCTCCCGATGACGCGGACGAGGAGCGCGAGCCGGAGGAGTTCGAAGATCCAGGTGACGACGAGGCGGAGGACGCCGTCGCCGACCCCCTGGCTCGCGAGGTAGAGGTCGCCGAGGACCTGACGGACGAGGTCGAGGAGGACGATGGCCGTCGCACCGGCGAGCAGGAGCAGCAGGAGTCCCCACCACGGTGCGGAGTCCGTCCGCACGCCAAACCGCCCGAAGCGTCGGACGAGCGGGTCGAGTAGCGGGTCGGTGAGTCGCCGGATCGTCCGACCGATTAGACCGAACGGGGAAAGGCGCCGGGTGCGTGCCGCCCAGGCGAGCACGGCGAACGGAATGGCGGCCGTGAGGACGGCGAGCACCGCCAGGCGGAGCCAGATCCCGACGAAGGAGAGCGTGATGGCGGATTCCCCGAGCATCTCGGGAATCTGCGTGCGCCCACCGTCTCGCGACACGGGGCCGCGACGCCGCCCAGCGCCGCCCGCCGCGCCGCGCGAGCCGCCACGCCGTCGGCGTCATCGGACGCGTCCGGCGATGGCGAGGTCTTTCCCCCGGTGGTAGCGTAGGGCGATCCGCCCCCTCGTCCGAGGATCCACCCGATGTCCCAGACCTCCCGTCGTCACTTCCTGGCCGGACTCGCCGGCGCCGGCGTCGCGCTCCCCGTCTTCAACGAGCGCGCGATGACACGCCTCTTCGAGGCCAACGTGCTCGCTGGGGACCGCCCCGCCACCGCCCTCGCCGACGACGAGTCCTACTGGATGCAGATCCAGAAGGCGTTCGACGCCGACCGGACGATGATCAACCTGAACAACGGGGGGATCTCGCCGACGCCGACGCACGTCCTGGAGCAGATGATCCGCGACCTGCGCTTCGTCAACGAGCTCCCGGTCGAGCACAACTGGCGCGTGCTCGAGCCGCGGATGGAGAGCACGCGCCGCGAATTGGCGCGCGAGTTCGGATGCGACCCGGAGGAGATGGCGGTCACGCGCAATGCCAGTGAAGGTCTCGAAATCATGATCCTCGGGCTCGACCTCAAGCGCGGCGACGAGGTCGTGATCACCAACCAGAACTACGGACGGATGATCAACACCTGGGAGCAGCGGGCGCGGCGCGAAGGCATCGTCGTGAAGCAGGTCTCCTTCCCCGTTCCGCTCACCGATCCGAAGGTCCTCCTCCGGAACCTCGAGGCGGCGATCACGCCGCGCACGAAGGTCATCGAACTCCCGCACATCACGAACCTCACGGGGCAGATCCTCCCCATCCGCGAGATCCAGGCGCTCGCTCGGCCACGTAACATCGAGGTGTTCGTCGACGGGGCGCACGCCTTCGCGCACTTCCCCTTCACGCGCGACGCGCTCGACTGCGACTACTACGCGACCTCCCTCCACAAGTGGATGCACGCCCCCATCGGCGCAGGGATGCTGTACGTGCGGCAGTCGAAGATCCCAGGGCTCTGGCCCCTGATGGCCTCGACGCCCACCGCCGACCGCGACCGGAACATCCGGAAGTACGAGGAGATCGGGACCCATCCGCAGGCAAACTTCAATGCCGTCTCCACCGCCATCACCTTCCATCGCGGCATCGGGATGGACCGGAAGATCGCGCGCCTCCGCTACCTGCGAGACCGCTGGGCGCGGCAGCTCCTCGCCGTCAGTCCGCGCGTGAAACTCCACACGGCGCTCGGCCCCGACACCGGTGGGGCGATCGCGATGTTCGACGTCGAGGGGATCGATCCCGGGGCACTCGGCGGCTGGCTCCTGTCCCAGCACCGGATCGTCTCCACCCCGATCGTCCACCAGGAATTCAAGGGCATCCGCGTCACGCCCAGCATCTACACGTCGGTCGACGAGATCGACACCTTCGTCGAAGCGGTCACGAAGGCCATCCGGCGGGGCATTGCGTGAAGTACTGGCTGGCCAAGTCGGAGCCCGACGTCTTCAGCTTCGCCGATCTCCAGAAGGCGCCCAAGAAGACGACGTGTTGGGATGGCGTCCGGAATTATCAGGCCCGGAACACCCTCCGGGATGAGATGAAGAAGGGTGACCGGGTGTTCTACTACCACTCCAACGCGGAGCCGTCGGGAATCGCCGGCATCTGCGAGGTCGTGCGCGAGGGGTACCCCGACCACACCGCCTTCGACCCCGCGGATCCACATTTCGACCCCAAGTCGCGTCAGGATGCACCGACGTGGTTTATGGTCGATGTGAAGGCCGTCGCGGCGTTCCCGCGCCTCGTCACGCTGGCCGAGTTGAAGGGGGTGAAGGGGCTCGAGCAGATGGCACTCCTGCAGAAGGGGAGCCGGCTCAGCGTGCAGCCCGTCACGCGGAAGGAGTGGGAGATCGTCTGTCGGATCGCCGGGCACTCGCCTGACTGACCGCCTCATCCGCCCCGCGTAGCCTGCGGGACGGTGCCGGAGCCGCCGGCACCCTCACCACGGGGAGGGGACGATGAGCAAGATGGCGGAGCAGATCGGGAAGGCGACGGAGCGTGCGATCGAGGAGGTCGAGACGCGCATCCTGGCGAGCGAGGGGCGGCGCTCGATGAAGGCCAAGGCGGGACGCGCCAAGTCGACAGCGCGCAAGGCCGCGAAAGCCGCGGTGGTGGCCGGAGCGGTGACGGCGGCGGCGGTCGTCCTCCGCGACCGCCGCAAGCTCAAGAAACTGGAGACGTGAGCTCGGTACCGATCGCGCGCACCCCGTCGATCAGCGCCGAGAAGTCGGCGTCGGTCGATCGGTGGTTCGTGATGGCCACGCGGATCGCGTAGCGCCCGCGGATCGTCGTCCCGCTCGGGACGGCGATCCCACGCTCCTGCAGGCGCAGCAGGATCTCGCGATTGAGTGCGT
>JBMTAR010000125.1:0-6240 GCA_049428925.1 Gemmatimonadaceae bacterium | reverse complement strand
GGGGGGGGGGGGGGGGGGGGGGGGGGGGGGGGGGGGGGGGGGCCGCGGGGGCGGGGGGGGCGGCAGCGCTCGGTGCGGCAGCGGCCGTCGCGGTCTCATCCAGTTCGGCGAGCGTTTCCGCGAGCTGAACGACCTCCCCTTCCTGCTTGAGGCGCTTCACGAGGACGCCCGCATTGAGTGCGGGGACCTCGACGGTGATCTTGTCGGTCTCGAGTTCGACCAGGGTCTCGCCGATCGCCACGGCGTCGCCTTCCTGCTTGCGCCAGCGCGAGACGGTGGCTTCCGTGATGGATTCGCCGAGGGGGGGAACCTTGATGGGAATCATAGTCGGAATATAGCCACGGAGCGGGGATGCGAGCACTCACCATCGATGCGCACGGCGGACTCGACCAACTGCGATTCCGCGATGATCTCCCGGCGCCGGCGCTCCCGGCCGCGGGTGGGGTCCGGGTGCGCCTGCGCGCCGCCGCGTTGAACCATCTCGATCTCTGGGTCGTCCGCGGCATCCCCGGCGTGGAGGTGCGCCCCGACTGGATCCTCGGCGGGGACGGCACGGGCATCGTGGCGGAGGTGAGCCCCGACGTGACGACCGTGGCGCCCGGCGACCGCGTGGTGATCAATCCCGGGCTCTCGTGCCGGCAGTGCGAGTTCTGCCGCGCGGGGGAACACTCGCTCTGCATCCGGTATCGGTTGCTCGGGGAGCATCTCCCCGGCACCTTCGCCGACGAGGTGGTGGTCCCCGCGACGAATATCCGGCGGATCCCTGCCGGCATCGATGATGCGGCCGCCGCCGCGTTCACGCTCGCCACGCTCACCGCCTGGCGGATGTGTGTGACGCGCGCGCAGGTGCGCGCGGGGGACGAGGTGCTCATCTGGGGCATTGGCGGTGGCGTCGCGCTCGCGGCGCTCCAGATCTGCAAGGCGCGCGGCGCTCGGGTCTGGGTGACTTCGTCGAGCGCGGAGAAGCTGGAACGGGCGCGGGCCCTCGGGGCGGATGAATGCCTCGACCACTCGGCCGGCGACGTCGGGAAGATGATTCGCGAGCGGACCGGCAAGCGCGGGGTGGACGTCGTGGTCGACTCCGTCGGTGAGCGCACGTGGGCGCAGTCGCTCGGGGCGCTCGCGCGCGGTGGGCGCCTCGTCACCTGCGGTGGAACGTCGGGGCCGGCGCTCGCGATGGACGTGCGGAAGCTCTTCTGGAACCAGTGGTCGATCCTCGGGTCGACGATGGGGAACGACGCCGAGCTCGACGCGATCGTCGCCGCGCTCGCGGCGGGCCAGCTGACGCCGCCGGTGGACAGCGTGTGGGACCTCGCGGACGGGCGGGCCGCGTTCGAGCGGCTCGCCTCGGGGCGGCAGTTCGGGAAGGTCGTCTTGCAGATCGGCGATGGCTGACGCGGCCCAGTTCACCGTGGCGGAGGAGCGGGGCGTCCGGGAGGCGTACGCGCGCGACGGGCACGCGGACTGTCCGCGTTGCCGCGTGCGGATGCAGGCGAAGGCGTTGGGCGGGGGGAGCTTCGGATTGGGCTATGCCCGGCGCCGCGAGTGGCTGCTCTGTCCGACGTGCCACCGGAGCGTGCTGTTCGATCTCAAGCGCGGGACGCGCAACTGAACCGATGCGCCGCCGGGCGACGGGCGGCTCGCGGTGTGTGGCACGCACTGTGTGGGGACGCGCCATTGTGACACCGGGTCGGGAACCACGATCGTCATCGGACGCTACATTGTCCTATATGAGATGCTCGTCCCTCCTCGGCCTCGTCGTCCTCTCGCTCGGGGTCTCCCTCCGCCTCGAGGCGCAGGAGTCCTCCGAGCTTCGCTCGCGCTTCGTGCGCGACCAGACCATCCTTGGCCTGACCACCTACGGTCCCGCGCTCGCCGTCGCGACGGCCGACGATGCGGTGAGCTTCGTCGCCGCGTATCTCGTGATGTCGGGTGGGATGTTCTTCGCCGCCGGCGAGGTGACACGTCACGTGCCGATCACCGAGGGGCGCCAGCTCCTCGCGACGGGGCTTTCCGTGCGCGGCGCGGGGCAAGCGGTGGCGATCGCGTCGCAGTCCGGCGCCGGTGCGCGCGAGCGGGCGGCCTCGCTGCTCGTCGGCGGGATCGGCGGGACCGCCGCGGGGCTCGTCTTGGGTACGGGTGCCACGGGCGGGCAGGCCGCGGCGACGCTCTTCGGGCACGATCTCGCCTTCGCGTCGGCGATGGCGCTCACCGTCACGACCGACCGCGACCTCTTCGACACCAAGGGTGGGGCGGAGGCGACGGCGGCGGCCGTCTGGGCCGCCTCGGGGTGGCTCGGTGCCGGGCTGGGGCGCACCTGGGCCGCCACGACGCCGGCGCAGGTGACCGTCGGGGACGTCCAGACCCTCTGGCTCGGCGCGACGATCGGTGCCACCGCCGGCGCGACCGCCGTCGCCAATGGGTCGCCCGAGCCGCAGACGGCGGCGCTCGCGATGCTCGGGGGCGCCCTCGCCGGGACCATCGGGGCGAACTATGCGCTCGTCCGCCGATACGACCACACACGGGGTGAGGCGAACCTCGTCACTATCGGCAGCGGCGCCGGTGCGCTCATGGGGCTCGGCGTCGGGCTCCTCGCGCAGGAGAAGGGCGAGCGGGATGGGGCGACGAGCCTCGCGGCCGCGACTGCGGGCGCAGCGGTCGGCGCCCTGATGACCGCGCGCTTCCTTGAGCCGGTCCGCGATGCGGGTCGGGTCAGCGCGCTCGATCGACTCCGTCTCGATCCGTTCGCGGCCGTCGCCGCCGCGATCGGCCGCCCGGGACGTCACGCGCTCCTCTCGTACACCTTCTGACCTCTTCATGGACTCCTCCACTTTCCTGAGCCGCCTCCTCGACAGCGTCCGCGGTCTCCTCGAGTACCTGCCCGCGATGTTCGGCGCGGCAGCGGTGATCACGATCGGCTACGTCCTCGCCAGGCTCGCGCAGCGCGCGGTGGGGCGCGTCCTCCGCCGGATGCACCTCAACGACGTGCTCAAGCGGGGCGGCATCCCTGCACACGACCATACTGGCCAGCCGGTCAATCCGACGCGGGTGGTCGCGAACCTGATTTTCTGGCTGATCCTCTTCACCGCGATGCTCGTCGCCGCCGACGCGCTCGGGATCGACTACCTCGGCCAGGTCTTCTCGGAGCTCCTGAGCTACGTGCCGAGTGTGATCGCGGCGGTCGTGATCGTGATCCTCGGCATCGTGCTTGGGGATTTCGTCTCGGCGCTGATCACCGCCTCGACGCAGAACCTCGACGGCGGGCCGACCCTCGCGCGGGCCGGGAAGGGGGGCGTTATCCTGCTGGCGACGTTCATGGCGCTGCAGGAGCTCGGGGTCGCGACCGACATCGTGACGACCGCCTTCGCGATCATCTTTGGGGCGCTGGCCCTCGCGCTGTCGCTCGCCTTCGGGCTGGGAAGCCGCGACCTCGCGGGTGAGGTGACGCGCCGGTGGTACGAGTCGTGGCGGACCGAGCGGGAGCGCATCAAGCGCGAGCTCGCGTCGGAGGAACGGGCGGAGGAGGGGATGGCGCGCCCCCCGTCCGAGGGCGGCACCCCCTGATTTCCGATTGAACCGGGGGTCCGGGCCGGGTAATTTGAGGGGTCGCGTCCGAGGGGCGCGGCCCCTCTTCTCTCCCCCGCCGCCATGACCGCGCCGAACAATCGCGAACGCATCCTGCCGCGCCTCATCCAGGACGAGGTGCGCGAGTCGTTCATCAACTACTCGATGAGCGTCATCGTGAGCCGTGCGCTGCCGGACGTGCGCGATGGCCTCAAGCCGGTGCACCGGCGTGTGCTCTACGCGATGAACGAGCTCGGGCTCGTCCCGGGGCGGGCGTACAAGAAGTCGGCGACGGTGGTCGGCGACGTGCTCGGCAAGTACCACCCGCACGGCGACCAGTCGGTCTACGACGCCCTCGTGCGCATGGTGCAGGACTTCTCGCTGCGCTATCCGCTGGTGGACGGGCAGGGGAACTTCGGCTCGGTCGACGGCGACCCCGCCGCGGCGTATCGCTACACCGAGTCGCGTCTCACGCGCATCGCGCTGGAGATGCTGACCGACATCGACAAGAACACCGTCGACTTCGCCCCGAACTTCGACGACCGCCTCGAGGAGCCGACGGTCCTGCCGTCGGCGCTGCCCAACCTGCTGGTGAACGGCTCGGCCGGCATCGCGGTCGGCATGGCGACCAACATCCCGCCGCACAACCTCCGCGAGGTCGCGGCGGCGATCACGGCGATGATCGACGACCCCGAGGTCCCGGCGGCGACGCTGCGCGGGCTCGTGAAGGGGCCGGACTTCCCCACGGGCGCGTTCATCTACGGGCGCGCGGGCATCGGCGACTACCTCGAGACGGGGCGCGGCAAGGTGATTATGCGCGCGCGCGCGGTGGTCGAGGAGAAGGAATCCTCGAACAAGTCGCAGATCGTCGTCACCGAGCTCCCGTACCAGGTGAACCGCGCCAACCTCGTGGCGAGCATCGCCGAGCTGGTGCGCGACAAGAAGATCGAGGGGGTCTCCGACCTCCGCGACGAGTCGGACGCGCAGACGCGCATCGTCATCGAGCTCAAGCGGGACGCGATCCCGAAGGTCGTGCTGAACCAGCTGTACAAGCACACCGCGATGCAGAGCACCTTCGGCGTGATCATGCTCGCGCTCGTCCCGGATCCGGCGACGAAGCGCCTGGTCCCGAAGGTGATGGGGCTCCGCGAGGTGCTGCAGCACTGGATCGCGCACCGGCACGAGGTGATCGTCCGGCGCACGCAGTTCGACCTCGACAAGGCGAAGGAGCGCGAGCACATCCTCGAGGGCCTCAAGATCGCGGTCGACAACATCGACGCGGTCATCAAGGTCATCCGGGGGTCGGCGGACACGCCGGAGGCGAGCGCCGAGCTGCAGAAGCGCTTCAAGCTCTCGGAGAAGCAGGCCGAGGCGATCCTCAACATGCGCCTGGCCAAGCTCACCGGCCTCGAGATCGACAAGCTCGAGGAGGAGCTCCGTGAGGTGCGCGCGCAGATCGCCGCGCTGGAGGCGCTGCTGGCCTCGCACCCGAAGCGGATGCAGGTGATGAAGGACGAGCTCGGCGCCCTGGTCGCCGAGTACGGGGACGAGCGCCGCACCGAGATCGTGGGCGACGAGGGGGAGTTCTCGATCGAGGACCTCATCGCGAACGAGGAGGTCGTCGTGACGATCTCCCACGCCGGCTACATCAAGCGGACCTCGATCTCCACGTACCGCAAGCAGCGGCGCGGCGGCGTGGGGACCAAGGGGACGGAGCTCCGCACCGACGATTTCGTCGAGCACCTCTTCGTCGCCAAGACGCACGACTACCTGCTCGTCTTCACGCAGGACGGGCGGTGCTTCTGGCTCAAGGTGCACGAGATCCCCGAGGGCGCGCGCGCGGCCAAGGGGAAGCCGATCGTCAACCTGATCAACGTCGCGGCCGACACCGAGGTGAAGGCGATCGTCCCGGTGAAGGAGTTCACCGAGACCGAGTTCCTCCTCTTCTGCACCCGGCAGGGCACGGTCAAGAAGACCGCGCTCAACGAGTATTCGAACGTCCGCTCCACGGGCGTGAAGGGGATCAAGCTCGAGGAGGGCGACGAGCTCGTCGACGTGCAGATCACCTCGGGGTCGAACGACGTGGTCCTCGTCACGAAGCACGGCCTCAGCATCCGGTTCCATGAGGACGAGGTCCGCGGGATGGGGCGCGACACGACCGGCGTGAAGGGGATCGCTCTTGGCGCGGGGGATCGCGTGGTCGGGATGGTCGTCGTCAAGCGCGACGCCTCGCTCCTCGTCGTCACTGAACTCGCGATGGGCAAGCTCACCAAGGTCGACGAGTACCGGGTGCAGGGCCGTGGCGGGAAGGGGACGCTCACGGTGCGCCGCACCGAGAAGACCGGGGACGTCGCCGGCCTCCTCGAAGTGCTCCCCGAGGATGGCCTGATGCTCATCACCCGCGGGGGCCAGTCGCTGCGCTGTGCGGTGAAGGACATCCGGGAGACCGGCCGGGTCGCGCAGGGGGTGAAGTTGAAGAACCTCGAGCTCGGCGACGTCGTCGCGGCGATCGCTCGCGTTGTCTCCGACGACAAGGACGGCGACGGCGGTGATGAGCCCGGCGACGACGGCCAGCTCGCCCTCGGCGCGACCGAGTGACGTGACGGCGTCGCACGCGACCGTCTTCTGAGGGCGCGGCGCATCGGCGCGACCCGCGGGGGCGGCACGGACGACGTG
>JBMTAR010000124.1:0-6250 GCA_049428925.1 Gemmatimonadaceae bacterium | reverse complement strand
GCGTGCGGATCAGGTGCGTCAGCGCGAGGGCCACCTTCTTCGCCGGCGTGAAGCGGTCCTCGCCGTAGAGGATCATCGAGTGCGAGCAGTCGAGCATCAGCACGGTGGCACAGCTCGAGCGATGATCCGTCTGGCGCACCATCAGGTCGCCGTACTCGAGGTCCATCGGGACCTCGAGCGAGCCGGTGCGCAGCATCGCGTTCCGCAGCGTCTCGTTCACGTCGAGGTTGAGGGCGTCGCCGAACGTGTAGGGGCGGCTCCCGGCATCGGCCTCGACGCCCGTCGCGAGCTGCGCCGTCTCGTGCGCGCCGGCACTCGCGGCCCCGAGCCCACCCAGGATGCCGCGGAGCGCCTTGTAGCCCAGGAAATCGATCCCTTTGCCCGTGAGATCGAAGCGCATGTCCTGTGCCGCCGCCTGCGCGAGCCCGCCGGGGCCGACCACCGGCTGATGCCCCGCCGGCGCCAGCGGCGGCGCGCTCGCCTTCAGGAACCCCTCAGCCATCAGACGCTGCACAATGTCGTCGAGCAGCTTCGAGAGCTTCGCTTCAGAGAGATCATCCCCGTCGCCACGGAGCGCTTCAAGCATCTCCGGCGTGAACTGGCCGCTCTGGACGAGCGCGTCGAGGATCGCCTGCCGCAGCGCGTCGAGGGAGCGGTCTCCCCCCTGATCCACGTTCCCCCACCCCCACGGGTCGGCCTGCCCGCCCCCCGCGAATCCTGACTGCAGCAGGAAGTCCGCGAGGTTGTCGAGCAGCGCCTGCAGGTCCACCGCGTCGGCGGACTCGGGGCTGAACTTGGTGTAGGTGTGGAAGCGCATCGTCTGGGAGGTGAACGCTTGGAATCAACTGGAGGGTCCCCCGGCTGTCACGGGGCACCGGGTTCGGCGACCTTTCGACACCCGTATGACCTCCTCACGCCCTGCCCGCTCCCGCAACCCGTTCCGGCTACTCGTCGAGTACCGCGAGTTCCGCCTCTTCTGGGTGGGGCAGACCATCTCGCTGATCGGCTCGTGGATGCAGCAGGTGGCCGTGGGGTGGACGGCGCTCGAGCTCTCCGACGACGCCTTCATCGTCGGGCTCGTGGCTGCGGCCGGCACCTTCCCGATTCTCCTCCTCTCGATCCCCGGCGGGGTGGTCGCCGATCGCCACGAGAAACTCCGCATCGTCCGCATCGCCCAGGCCTTCATGCTCGGGGAAGCCGCGGCGCTCTGGGCCCTCTCGGTCACCGGGCACCTCACGATTCCCTGGCTCCTCGGCCTCTCGCTCATCGGCGGCGTCCTCGCCGCGTTCGAGATCCCGGCTCGCCAATCACTCATGGTGGAGCTGGTGGGGAAGGAGGACCTCGCGCAGGCGATCGGGCTCAACTCCACCGGGTTCAACCTCGCCCGGGTGATGGGGCCGAGTGTCGCCGCAATCGTCGTGGCTCAACTCGGCGTCTCGTGGACCTTCGGGCTGAACGCGCTGAGCTACCTCGCTGTCCTCATCGCCCTCTGGATGATCCATCTCGCGCCGGCGCGTCGCGTGAGCCGCGCGATGGCCGCGGTCCCCACCGGGCCGGCCGGCTTCCGAGAGGCGTGGACCTACATCCGCGCCCACGAGCCGCTGCCGGCCCTCCTCTGGCTGACGCTGCTCTTCTCGGTACTCGGCGTCCCCGTCCTCTCGCTCCTGCCCGTCGTCGCGCGGCAGGGGCTCCAGCTCGGCGCCGACGGCTACGGCGCGCTGATGGCCTCGTTCGGCGTGGGCGCCGTGGTCGGCGCGCTCGCCATCGCGGCGACCGGTGGGGGCGAACGGCGCGGTCGACTCTTCCGACGCGCCTCGTACGCACTCCCGGTCCTGTTGATGGCCTTCGCGGCCGCGCGCATCCCCGTTCTCGCGGCCGTCCTGCTCTTCGGCGTCGGACTCGCGATGATCCTCAACAACGCACTGGTGAATGCGCGGCTTCAGGAACTCGTCCCAGATGCCGTGCGCGGGCGCGTGCTCTCGGTCTATGTGATGGTCTACGTCGGCGCATCGCCGATCGGGAGCGCGCTCGGCGGATGGGTCGCGCGCGCCGCCGGGGTGGACTGGGCTATCGGCGGCGGCGGCGCGCTGATGCTGCTTGTCGCCCTCTGGGCGTTCCGACGACATCCCCTGCTGGCGGCGCACTGAGCGGCCGTAGCGGCTGCCCTTAAATCGAGCGAGCGCCAGTCTCGCCGCACGGCGTGGTTCGCCGATTTCCAGACTGTGGGGTATACTCCGACGAAACCTCTCGTGTGCTCACCGCTTGCCGGGAGTCGATGCAGCATGTCCTTACAAGCCACACTCTTTCAAGCGTGGCAGGATCTGGCGTGGCCGATGGCCGTGCTCGTCGCGTGGGTCGCGGGTGAGTACGGTCATCGTTGGATGCGCATCCCACGGATCAGTGCTTACGCCGTCTCCGGGTTCGTACTCGCGCTCCCGGCGGTCGGGGTGCTGCCCGCGGTCGCCCCTGAAGCCATCCGGCTGCTCGCGAGCATCGCATTCGGACTCGTGCTCTTCGAGGTCGGGTATCGGACGAATCTCTCGTGGCTTCGCGCCAACCCCTGGCTGGTGGTGACCGGAGTCGTGGAGGCGACCGCGACGGCCGCCGTCGTGTACCTCGCTTGTGGCGCAGCCGGAATGGATCTCGCCAGCCGACAAGTCGTGGCCGCCTTAGCGATGGCCTCCTCGCCGGCGGCGATGCTCCGCGTGGTCCACGACCGGCGTGCCTCCGGTCAGGTCACCGAACGCGCATTGCACCTCTCCGTCATCGACTGCCTGTTGGCCGTGTTCGCGTTCAAGGTCGTCATCGCCGGTCAGCAGTCGGCGACGGCGGAGAGTGTCCGGCAGCTCGCGGGGTCGGCTATGCTGGATCTCGCCGCGTCCGGGGCCCTGGGCATTCTCGCCGGAATGACCGTCCCCGTCTTCCTCCGATCAATCGCGCGAACCCGCGATGAGGGGACGATGGCGTTCGCCCTCGCGGTGTCGGTGGTTGTTGGCCTCGCGCATGCCACGGGGCTCAGCGCTGTCCTAGCGACACTCGCGTTCGGGGTCGTCGCGCGCCGCCGCCGCACGGTGCTGAATGCGCAGCGCCGCGGGTTTGGGACTCTGGGCCAGCTGCTGTCCGTGCTGCTCTTCGTTTACGTGGCGTCGGCGGTGCCGTGGGCGGACATCGCCGCCGGCGCGACCGTCGGTATTCTCTTGGTGCTGCTCCGCCTCGCTGCCAAGACCGCCGCCGCTGCCGCCTTTGCCGTGCCCAGCGGTATCACCTGGCAGAAGGGCGCGCTGACGGGAATCGCGATGACTCCGCTCTCCGTGTTCGTCATTCTCGTGCTCGAACAGACCCGCGTGGATGGCACTGCCATGTTCGAGCTTGCGGCGCCGCTGGCCGCGGCGGCGCTGGTGTTGGAAGTGCTCGGACCGATCCTGGTCGGTGTCGCCCTGCGTGCGGCACGCGAGGTCCCCGACCTGCTGGAGGACTGACGATGCCATTGCAAGCGTTTGCCGCGTCGACGCCACTGACCATCGGCGTCGAACTGGAGCTCCAGTTGACGAGTCCAGGCGACTTCGATCTCTGCGCGGCGAGTCCCGATCTCCTCCATCTGCTCGGGAAGCAGCCGTTCCCCGGTACCGTGTCGCCCGAGATCACCGAGAGCATGATCGAGGTCGCCACGAGTGTCCATCACCAGCACGAGACACTGCGCGCGGAGATGCAGGCGCAGGCTGCCGTCCTCACCCGAGCCGCAGCGCGACTGAATGTGCAGATCTCCGGCGGCGGCACACATCCGTTTCAGGACTGGACGGAGCGTCGCATCTTCCCCAAGCCGCGATTCCGCGAGGTCTCCGCGCTGTACGGCTATCTGAGCAAGCAGTTCACTGTGTTCGGTCAGCACGTACATATCGGCTGTGCGTCCGGCGACATCGCGCTGCGGCTGCTCCATCAGCTCGGGCGGTACGTGCCCCACTTCATCGCGTTGTCGGCGTCCTCACCGTTCGTCCAGGGTCGAGACACCCGGTTTCATTCCTCGCGCCTGAACTCCGTGTCGGCGTTTCCGCTCAGTGGGCGCGCGCCGCTCGTGGCATCCTGGGACGAGTTCGGCACCTACTTTGAGAAGATGGAGCGCACTGGCGTGGTGCGGTCCATGAAAGATTTCTACTGGGACATCCGACCGAAACCGGAGTACGGGACCATCGAACTGCGGGTGTGTGATACCCCCTTGACGGTCGAGCGGGCCGCCGGCATCGCCGGTTATCTCCAGGTGCTCTGCGCTCTCCTGCTCTCGGAGGAGCGGCCGTTGCCGTCGGAGGACGAGTACCTCGTGTACGGCTACAATCGCTTCCAAGCGTGTCGTTTTGGGTTGGATGGCATCATCGTCCGGCCCGACTCGGCGGAGTCCATCACCATCCGTGAGGATATTCTCGCGATGCTCCGTCGAAGTGAGGAGGTCGCGGCGTCCCTTGACGCAACCGCCGCCGTGGATCTCGTGCGCGGCATCGTCGTTGACGGGACCGATGCCACGTGGCTCCGTACCGTCTATGCCGCGCACGGCAGCGTTGAGGAGGTGGTCGAGGCGGCCGTCGAGCGATTCGCGGGCGGCGAGCCCCGGTCGGACTGACCGACGCGGCTACTCGTCGCCCTCGGGGCGTTCCGACGACATCCCCTTCTGGCGGCGCGCTGAACGGCCATAGCGGCCGCTCTCGGAGCGCGTGAGCTTCCGCCGCGCCACGAGCGACTCGAGCAGGAGCTCGCACCCGGCGAGGAGATCGCCGTCGTCGGTACCACCGAGCCCGGCCTTCCGCACCTCGTCGAGGAGACCCGGGACCGTCGCGAAGCCCTCGAGTGCCGTGGCGACGCCGGCGTCGTCACTCACCTGCAGCGCCGATCCCTCGTCGAACCAGATCACGACCTCCTCAGCCGCAACGGGGCCCACTCGCTCGCGGAGCGTCGCGTCAGCCGCGCGCCGGATGAGCTCGCGCGCGATCACCGCCCCGCCGATCAGCTCGCCTTCGTACTCGAGCTCGATCTTGCCGGTGATGGCGGGGAGCGCGGCGTAGAGGTCGGCAAGGCGCGGGACCACCGCCGGCTCGCCAAGGGTCACGGCACGCCGCTCGGCGTTCGAGACGATGTTCTCGAGGAACGTGATCGAGAGCCGCTGGGACACGCCGGAGCGCTGATCGATCCGCTTCTCCTCGCGCGCCTCGAACGCCACCCGCTCCGCGACCTCCGCGACGATTTCGGGGATCCGCACTGGCAGTCCGCCGCGCGCGGTCCACGCCTCCTGCGCGGTGATGGTCTGTGCGAGCGCGACGCTCGCCGGGTAGTGCGTGATGATCTCGCTCCCGATGCGGTCCTTGAGCGGCGTGATGATCTTGCCGCGCGCGGTGTAGTCCTCGGGGTTGGCCGTGAAGGTGAGGACCACGTCGAGCGCGAGGCGCACGGGGTAGCCCTTGATCTGGACGTCGCCCTCCTGCATCACGTTGAAGAGCCCGACCTGCACCTTCCCTGCGAGGTCCGGAAGCTCGTTCAGCGCGAAGATCCCGCGGTTCGCGCGTGGGAGCATCCCGTAGAGGATGCTCAGTTCGTCGGAGAGGAGATGGCCGCCACGCGCCGCCTTGATCGGGTCGAGGTCGCCGATGAGGTCAGCGACGGTCACGTCAGGGGTCGCGAGCTTCTCCACGTAGCGCTGTTCGGGGGCGAGCCAGGCGATCGGCGCATCATCCCCCGCCTCGGCGATTCGTTCGCGGCCAAACTTCGAGATCGGCGCGAAGGGGTCGTCGTTCGTCTCCGAGCCCGCGAGCACCGGGAGCGCCGGGTCGAGGAGCGTCGTCAGCGCGCGCAGCAACCGTGACTTGGCCTGCCCGCGGAGTCCGAGGAGGATGAAGTGGTGCCGCGAGAGGAGCGCGTTCACCACCTGCGGCATCACCGTGTCCTCGTAGCCGAACACGCCGGGGAAGAGCGGACCGCCCTCGGCGAGGCGCCGGAGGAGGTTCGCGCGAATCTCGTCCTTCACGGAGCGACCGCGCGTGTCGGTGGCGCCGAACGGGGAGGCCTTGAGGGCGCCGAGGGTGGTGGGGAGCGGAGCGGGCATTAGGAGGGAGCGAGAGGAGGAGAGCAGAGAGCAGGTCAACGCGCGACCGGGGATCCCGGTTCGTCAGGCGCGGCACTGTCGGTGGCGGCACGGCGCCAGGGCGCTGTGTGGGGTGTCGCGCCGGGTGTCACGCCACGACGGCGATCTCCACCTGATTGTCATAGA
>JBMTAR010000123.1:0-6279 GCA_049428925.1 Gemmatimonadaceae bacterium | reverse complement strand
TTCGCTGAGACCAACCGCGTGCCCTTCGACATGGCGGAGGCGGAGTCGGAGCTCATCGCAGGCTACCACAGCGAATACAGTGCGATGAAGTTCTCCATGTTCTTCATCGCCGAATACGCGAACATGCTCACGGCGAGCGCGATGTTCGTGACGCTCTTCCTCGGCGGATGGGACATCCCCTTCACCGATTGGGACACCAGCGGTCCGGCGACGGTGGGGAAGGCGGTCGCGACCTTCGCGATGTTCGCCGCGAAGATCGCCGCCTTCATGTTCTTCTTCATCTGGATCCGGTGGACGTTGCCGCGCTTCCGGTATGACCAACTGATGTCGCTCGGGTGGAAGTTCATGCTGCCGGTGGCCCTGGTGTACATCGTGATCGTCGCTTCTGGGATGCTCGCGCTCGACGCCGTCGGGATCGCCCGCGGGAGCGGGGCCTATCTCCTTGCGTTCCTTGGGCTCAATGCCGTCCTCATGGTCCTTCTCTTCGTCATCCTCGATCGGGGACGGCTCGTCAGTCCCGCCTCGTCGCGCTTGGAGCGCGCCCGCGTGGAGCGCCTCCGGGCGGTCGCGGCCACCCGGTCATCCATCGCCGCTGGGGAGGTTCGGTAAGTGGCCATCAATGTGAAGGTCATGGAACGGCCGGTAGGCGAGGTCAGCTATGTGCGGGCCACGCTGAAGGGGCTCGCCCTCACGCTCAAGCATCTCGTCGACCCGCATCGGGTGACCATCCAGTATCCGGAGGAGAAGTGGGATCTCTCGCCGCGGTGGCGCGGGACCCACCGGATGCTGACGACCGAGGACGGCAAGGCGAAGTGTGTCGCCTGCGGCCTCTGTCCGACGGTCTGCCCGGCCAACTGCATCAAGCTCGTGCCCGGCGAGGACGAGACGGGGAACCGGTACCCTCTCGTCTTCGAGATCGACGAGTTCCGCTGCATTTTCTGCGGCTACTGTCAGGAAGTCTGCCCGGAGGAGGCGATCCATCTCGGCCGCCATTACGAGAACGCGGAGTTCAACCGCGAGCGCTTCGTGTACGATCTCGAGCGGCTCACGGCGCAGACGCACCCGGTCAGCACGCTCTGGGATCCTGCCGACCTCCGGGGGGAGTGAGATGGAGAACACGTTCCACCCGCTCTTCTACGGGTTCCATTTCTATCTCTTCGGCTTGATTGCGATCGCGTCGGCGATCCTGTTCGTCACCCGGAAGAGCCCAGTCGCCGCGGCGCTCTGGCTGATCAACGTGATGTTCTGCCTCGCCGCGCTGTACGTGATGCTCGACGCGCAGTTCATCGGGGCGATCCAGGTGCTCGTCTACGCGGGCGCCATCATGGTCGTCTTCCTCTTTGTGGTCATGCTGCTCAACCTCGGGCAGCCGGATGACCTCGCCGATATCCGCGGCACCGGGCCTCGCCTCGTGGCGGGGGCGGTCGGCCTCGCGATCCTCGCCGAGGTGATGGTTCTCGCGCGGTCGCGGATCCCCGGCGGGTACGCCCCGGCGGCGGCAGTGAACCTGCCCGTCCCTGCCGCGGACGTTGTCGGCGGGGTGATTGCCCCGGTCGCGGGGCCGCTCTTCCGCGAGCATCTGCTCGCCTTCGAACTCACCTCGATCCTCCTCCTCGCCGCGATCGTCGGCGCGGTGGTGATCGGGAAGAAGCAGGGACCGGCCGATGCTCGCTGAGTCACTCGCCCTCTCCGCGGTCCTCTTCACGATCGGCGTCGTGGGGGTCCTGACCCGCCGGAACGCGATCATCCTCTTTATGTGCGTCGAGCTGATGCTCAACGCCGTGAACCTCTCCTTCGTGGCGCTCTCGAAGCTCTACGGGGCCACCGGCCAGGTCTTCGTCATCTTCGTGATGACGGTCGCCGCCGCCGAGGCCGCCGTCGGGCTCGCGATCATCATCGCGATCTTCCGACACCGGCAGACCGTGCACCTCGACGACATCAACCTGCTGAAGGGCTGATGCATACCGAACTCTCGGCCAGCGGGCATCCCCTCGGCGACACCGTCGCCGCCTTCGCCTGGCTCATCCTGCTTCTCCCGCTCCTCGGCTTCGTCGCGAACGGGCTTCTCTCCCTGACCGCGGCGGCGCAGCCGGGTCCCGCCGATCCGTCAGCGGGGCACGGGCACGACGGCGCGCACCACCAGCATGAACCGCACGACGCTCACGATGCGCACTCGGCCGGTCACGATCACCATCCGGCCCGTCACCCCGCGGCGCGGTGGGTGTCGCTGATTGGACCGGGTGTCTTAGCGACGGCGTTCGGGCTCGCGCTTGCCACCTTCCTCGCGATGCGCGGCGCGGGTGAGGCGATGCACGCGCCGTACGTCCTCACCTTGTTCGACTGGATCCCCACGGGGGCGTTGCAGATCCCCGTGGCCCTGCAACTCGATCCCCTCTCGATGGTCATGGTGTTGATCATCACCGGCATCGGGACGCTGATCCACCTGTTCAGCGTCGGGTACATGCAGGATGATCCGGGGTATCCACGCTACTTCGCGTATCTGAACCTGTTCGTCTTCTTCATGCTCCTCCTCGTGCTCGGCGCGAGCTACCCGCTGATGTTCATCGGGTGGGAGGGCGTGGGTCTCTGCTCCTACCTCCTGATCGGGTTCTGGTTCACCGAGGAGGCGAACGCGAACGCCGGAAAGAAGGCGTTCATCGTCAATCGCATCGGCGATTTCGGCTTCCTCGTCGCGATGTTCCTCCTCTTCGCGAACCTCGGGACGCTGTCGTACACCGGCGTCGCCGCGGGTGCCGCCGGCTTGGAGATGGGCGGGGCACTGGTCACGACGATCTGCCTCTTCCTGTTCCTCGGCGCGACGGGCAAGTCGGCGCAGGTCCCGCTCTATGTCTGGCTGCCCGATGCGATGGCCGGTCCGACTCCCGTCTCGGCGCTCATCCATGCCGCGACGATGGTCACCGCAGGCGTGTACATGATCGCGCGCTCCGCGACGCTCTTCTCGCTGGCGCCGGCCGCGCAGCTCACGGTGGCGGTCGTCGGCGCGCTCACCGCCGTCTTCGCCGCGACCATCGGGCTGAAGCAATGGGACATCAAGAAGGTCCTCGCCTATTCGACCGTCTCGCAGCTTGGGTACATGTTCGTTGGGGTGGGGGTCGGGGCCTACACGGCCGGGGTCTTCCACCTGATGACGCACGCCTTCTTCAAGGCACTGCTGTTCCTCGGCTCGGGCTCGGTCATCTACGCGATGCACCAGGCATACCACGCGACCCACGCCCACGCCGACGCGCAGGATATGCGCAACATGGGCGGGCTCCGGCGCTACATGCCGATCACGAGTACCCTCATGTGGATCGCGACGCTCGCGATCGCCGGGATCCCGCCGTTCTCCGGCTTCTTCTCGAAGGACGAGATCCTCGCGGCGGTCTTTGCCCGCACGCACCACTCGACGCTCGCCGAGGCCACCTGGCTCGGACTTCCGGGCTCCGTCGTGCTCTATGTGGTCTACGCGCTCGGCCTCGCCGCGGCACTGATGACCGCGGTGTACATGACGCGGATGATGCTCTACACCTTCCACGGGCCGAACCGGACCGGGACGGCGGAGCAGGGGCACCTGCGTGAGGCGCCGTGGATCATGACCGGCCCGCTCGTCGTCCTCGGTGTCCTCTCTGCCGTCGGTGGGTTCGTGAACCTGCCGGCCCTCTTTGGTGGCGGGATGAGCGAGATCCTCCACCACTGGCTCGAGCCGGTCGTGGGCGAGGGAACGCTGCGCGTCACCCTCGGCGAGCCCGCGCATCTCTCCCACGCGACCGAGTACGCCTTGATCGGCACGGCCGTGGCGATCGCCGTCGGCGGCATCGCCCTGGCGTGGACCCGGCTCAAGCCCGCCGCCCTCGTGCCGGCGGCGCAGGCGCCGGCCGAGCAGGGGATCGAGCGGACGTTGCTGAACAAGTGGTACGTCGACGAGGCCTACGACCGGACAGTGGTCCAGCCGACGCTGGGCGTCTCGCGGACCGTTCTTTGGAAGGGACTCGACGCGGGCATCATCGACGGGCTGTTCGTGAACGGGGCGGGGCTCCTCGCCCGCGGACTCGGCTGGCTCGGGTCGCAGCTCCAGACCGGCCGGATCGGGACGTACGCGTGGGTGCTCGTCCTCGGGGCCGTCTCGGTCCTCGCCGGCTTCTCCTTCCGCTGAGGCATTTCTGATGCACGCGTTCCTTGACGGCATCGGCTACAACGGCTGGATCCTGCCGGTGCTGCTCCTCCTCCCGCTCCTCGGGGCGCTGGTACTCGTGGCCGACGCGCGCCGGTTCGGCACCGAACAGGCGGACGAGGCGATGGGTCGCTCCCGGACGATCGCGCTCTGGATCTGCCTGGCCGAGGCGCTCCTCTCCCTCGGACTCTGGTGGTCCGTCGATGTCACCTCAGCGGCCTGGCAGGCGGCGGTCGCACTGCCCTGGATCCCCCAGTGGGGCGTCCGGTTCGCGGTGGGCCTCGACGGCATCGCCCTGATGCTCGTCCTCCTCACCACCTGCCTGATGCCGCTCGCTGTCCTCGGCAGCTGGACGAGCATCCGCGAGCGCACGCACACCTACTACGCGCTGTTGCTCATCCTGACGACCGGGATGCTCGGTGTCTTCATGGCACTCGACCTCGTCCTGTTCTACGTGATGTGGGAGGTCATGCTCATCCCGATGTACCTGATCATCGGGATCTGGGGTGGGCAGCGTCGGTTGTACGCCAGCCTCAAGTTCTTCCTGTACACGATGATCGGGTCGCTGCTGATGCTCGTCGCGATCGTCTGGATCGGGATGGTCGTGCGGCGGGTGACCGGGGCGCCGGACTTCTCGTACGACACGGTGCTTCAACTCGCGCGACTCGGACCGATTCCGGGCGCCTTCTGGGCCTTCCTCGCCTTCGCGCTCGCGTTCGCCGTGAAGGTGCCGATGTTCCCCTTCCACACCTGGCTGCCCGACGCGCACGTCGAGGCACCGACCGCCGGTTCGGTCATCCTGGCGGCGATCATGCTGAAGATGGGGACCTTCGGATTCGTTCGGTTCGCGATGCCGCTCTTCCCCGAGATCGCGATGGCGCCCGCCGTCAGGAGCGTCTTCCTCGCCCTTGCCGTGATTGGCATCGTGTATGGGGCCCTCGTCGCACTCGTCCAGCCTGACTTCAAGAAGCTCGTGGCCTATTCCTCGGTGTCGCACCTGGGGTTCGTCATGCTCGGCATCTTCGCCATGACGGTCGAGGCGATGCAGGGCGCGTTGATGGTGACGATCAGTCACGGCATCTCGACGGGCGCGCTGTTCCTCCTGATCGGGATGATCTACGAGCGGCGTCATACCCGGCTCCTCGCCGACTACGGTGGCTTGGCCTCCGTGATGCCGCTCTTCGCGGTCGCACTCACGATCGTCGCGCTCAGCTCAATCGGCGTGCCGGGGACGAATGGGTTCGTCGGCGAGTTCCTCGTGCTGATCGGCTCGTTCCCGACGCAGCCGTGGTATGCCGTCGTCGCGGCGACCAGTGTGATCATCGCCGCCGCCTACCTGCTCTGGGCGGTGCAGCGCATCCTGTACAATCCGCTCACCAAGCCGGAGAACCAGGCCTTGCGTGGCCGCGATCTCAACTGGCGTGAACTTGGCCTCCTCGCGCCGCTCCTCCTGGCGATCATCTGGCTGGGCGTTTACCCGAAGCCGGTGCTGCAGAAGACGGAAGCGGCGGCCTCGCGCCTCGTCCAACAGGTGGAATCGGCTCGACTGAGCCAGCAGCGTGCGCAGACCGGGGGGGCCCGATGACCTACGACCTCTCGCAGCCCGCGGCCCTGATGGCCGCGCTGCTGCCTGACCTCCTGTTGATGGGTGGGGCGATGGCGCTTGCGCTTCTCGCGGCGTGGCGGCCGGCCTCCGATGCCCACCAGCGCCTGGTGGGCCACGGCACGCTCGTCGTCCTCGCGACGAGTTTGGCAAGCGTCGTGCTCGCCGCGGTGCGCGGGGGGGACGCGACCGCCGGCGTCATCGCCGTCGATGGATTCCGGTGGGCGGTTGATGCCGTCATCCTCCTCGCCGCGATGGGCACCGTCGCCCTGAACATCGAGCAGCAGCCGCGGGACGGCATCCGTTACGCGGAGTCGCACGTCCTCGTCGCACTGGCTGCCTCCGGGATGATGGTGCTCGCCGCGGCGCGCGATCTGATGGTGATCTTCCTCGGCATCGAGATCATGTCGGTCGCGATCTACGCGCTGGTGGGGTTGAACCGGCGGAGCGCGCGCTCGGCCTCTCCCGCGAGAGCGCCGTGCCTGTCATGCTTCGCCCCATGAAC
>JBMTAR010000122.1:0-6296 GCA_049428925.1 Gemmatimonadaceae bacterium | reverse complement strand
GACGAAGCAGAACAAGGGCTCGCTGGGTGACGATCTCTTCCGCGGCCCGAACCCGTCGTACGGCGCGATCATCCGCTACCACCTCAAGGCGGCGCCGGCGACGGGAACCGCATCGAAGATCGAGATCCTCGATGACGCGGGGCGTGTCATCCGCACCTACCCGCGCATCCCGACCGCGGCAGGGATCAACACCACCGCCTGGGACCTCGCGCACGAGGCGGCGCGGCCGCGGCGCGCGCCCGCTGCCGGGGCCGCGTCTGGTGGGGACGACGGCGAGGAGGGCTTCTTCGGCGGCGGTGGTGGCCCGCGCGCGCTCCCAGGCCGCTACACGGTGCGTCTGACCATCGGCACGCAGGTGCTCGAGCAGCCGGTGACGGTGCGCGTCGATCCCACCGCGCGCACGACGCCCGAGGGGCTGCGGGCGCAGTTCGAGCTCGCGATGCAGCTGCGCGACCTCGTCTCGCAGGCGAACGACACGTTGCGCGCGCTCGACGCGCGGAAGGGGGAGCTCGAGGCGCGTCGCCGCGCGGCGCAGGCGCTCCCGAACCAGGAGGGCGCGCCGGTGATCAAGGCGCTGACGACGGAGCTCGCTGAGGTCGATACGTTGATCACCACGCTCACCAAGCCGGCGAACTATCCGTACTGGAGCGAGGGTCCGCGCGTCACCGAGCGGCTCGGCAACCTCCAGCGCAGCGTCGATGCGGGGAACTTCCCGCCGACGACGCCGCAGCAGGCGCTCTCGCGGGAGCTCGCGATCGAGCTCAAGCAGGCGCTCGATCGGGTGCAGAAGTATCTGGGCCGCTACACGACGATGTGATCGCGGCGGCGTCGCGCTGATGGACGAAGGGGGCGGCCCGCGGTGCGGGTCGCCCCCTTCGTCTGTGCGGTATCCGCTGACGATAGATCGCTGCGCGAGTCAGTCGGCGGTGCGGTGCCCGTCCTGCACGGGGGCCAGGATCCAGATCGAGAGGAAGACGAGCGCCACCAGCACGACGATCCCCACGCCCTGTCCCTGGGCGGCGGGCATCCCACGCTCGATCGTGAGCTTCGCGACGATCGCCCAGATGAGCGGGCCGGTGATCGCGCTGAAGCGGCCGACCATCCCGTAGAGGCCGTAGAACTCACCGATGCGATCGGGTGGGGTCAGGCGCAGCATGTATGGGCGGTCGGCGGCCCAGATGCCCCCCATCCCGATCCCCGCGAGCGCGCCGATCACGAAGAGCGTGTTCACCGGCAGTGTGAAGAGCCCGATCGCCGCGGCGCAGGCGAAGGTCACGACCCAGAGCCAGAGCACCATCGAGAGGGTGCGCTTCGGCCCGATCCGATCCACCAGCCACCCCCAGGCGAATCCGCCGGCGACCGCCGCGCTGATCGCCGAGAGCATAATGAGCTGCGCCTTCCCCTCGCCGGCCTTCTGTGCGAGCCCCGACGCGACGGCGACGTTCACCGTGTACAGCGTCATGATGCTGATCACGGTATTGATCGCATCGGTGTAGAAGACGCGGCCGACGAGGAACCGGAGAAGCCCCGGATACCGACCACCATCCCGGAGAGTGGCCAGCGTTTCGGTCGTCGACTCCCGGATCACCCGCCAACCGAAGACGGGGCGCGGGTTCGGGTTCCCGCGTTCCCGTACGAAGATGAAGCAGGGGAGGGAGCAGAGCAGGAAGGCGCCCGCGATCGCGGTGAAGAGGAAGGGCTTGTCGTCGGTGCCGAAGATGAGGCCGATCGCCACGGCGAAGTACGAGCCGAGGTACCCGATGGCGACGCCGAGGCCGGAGATGCGTCCACGGTTCTCCGGGGTGCTCACCTCGATGAGGAGCGCGTCGTAGAACTGCAGCCCCGCCTGGTAGGTGGCGTTCGCGAGGACGAACGCCACCATCGTGAACAGGTACCCGCCGCGGCCGATGAGCGCGGTGAGGAGCACGCAGAGCACCGTCGACCAGACGAGGAAGGGCATCCGCCGCGCGGCGCGGTCGGTCATCGCGCCGAGGAGCGGCGAGATGACGAAGATGATCCCCATCGAGATCGCGGTGACGACGCCGTAGACCGCGTCGGCGCGCTCGGCGCCCACCTGGTCGCGTACCCAGAGGGAGAAGTAGAGTGAGACGACCCCCATCGAGAAGATCGTATTGGCGAGGTCGTAGAGAACCCAGCTCGCGACGGCGCGGCGCGGGATGGGCGCGGCGCCCACGGCGGTCGCGGCGCCGGCGATGGCGGGAGAGGTCGGCATAGCGGGAAGGTCGCGCGCCCGATGGCGTCCCGCCACCTCCTACGTGCCCGACGGCTCCATATTCCTCGGATGCCGGCGATCCGACTCGGGGCACAGGGGTGGAACTATCCCGCGTGGGTGGGACCGTTCTATCCCCGCGGTACCCGCCCGCGTGACTTCCTCGAGACGTATGCCCGCGTCTTCGACACGGTGGAGGTCGACAGCACCTTCTACGCCGTGCCACCGGTCGCCACGGTCCGCGGCTGGCGTGACCGCACCCCCGACGGATTCACCTTCGCCCTCAAGCTCCCGCGCGAGATCACGCACGAGCGGCGCTTCGTCGATGTGGGCGACGTGACCACGCGCTTTCTCGAGGCGGCGCGCGAGCTGGGGCCCAAGCTCGGCCCCATCCTCATTCAGTGTGGCGCCGACCTCCCGACCGAGGTGCGCCCCGACCTCGAGGCGTTCCTCGACGCGCTCCCACCCGATGTGCGCTTCGCGATCGAGTTCCGCGACCGGCGGTGGATCACGGAAGAGATGCATGCGATGCTCGCGGCGCGGCGCATCGCGATCGCGCTGGCCGATGCCCGCTGGGTGCCGCGGAAGTGGATGCTTGGCCTAGCCGCGCGTCCCACCGCCGATCACGCCTACGTGCGCTGGCTCGGTCCCGACCGCACGATCACGGACTACTCGCGTGTGCAGGAGGACCGCACGGCGGAGATTGCGGCGTGGGCCGCGGTGCTGCCGACCGTGGCGAAGGCGGTGACGGTGTTCGGCTACGTGAACAACCACTTCGCCGGCCATAGCCCCGCCTCCCTGCGGATGCTGCAGACGGCGCTGGGCCAGACCCCGCAGGATCCGGCCCAGCTCGACGCGCAGTTCGGGTTGTTCTAGCAGCCCGGGGCGGCTGCGACGACGCTCAGTTCGGTCGCGGGCGGAACCGTAGGGCGATTCCGCCGTGGCTCGCGCAGGCGGCGGTCGTGGTGTCGCGTCGGATCATCGTGCCGTCGCGGCACGCCATGGTGGCGTCCACGGGTGGCGGCCCGAGCGGGACGGTGGGGGTCAGTGCCCCCCGCACAGTGGGTTGGCGGGGGGCACCGACCGGGCGGGGCGGCGCCGGCGCTCGCACGACGGCTGACGCGTTCGCGGAGGCGTTCGCGGAGGCGGGGGTCCGGAGCATCGGATACCGGAGCAGGACGCCGCCCCTGCCGTCGCAGGCACTCATCGGGGCGTTCGCCGCCGGATGCGATCCGTCGCGACACTTGAGCGTCGCCCCGTTCGGGCCCGCCCCGCGGAGTGCGGCCGGCGCGCGGACGCCGCTGCCGGAGGGTGCAGCGATGGCCGCGTCCTGGGCCGACGCGGCGGTGGCGAGCACGAGGCTCGAGAGGCCCGTGAGGGCGAGGCGGATCGTGGTCGAGTGACGCATCAGAGGAACTCCGATCATGGCGTACGCACCGTCAGCGCCGCTTGGAAGGTACCGAATCCCGGGGTGGTGACCGTCATGGTCGCAGCGCCGGCGCTGACGCCGCGGAGCCAGACGCCCGCGGCCGTCATCCCGGGTTGCAGTGTGACGCTGCTGATCGCGCCCGAGTGGCCGAGCGAGACGAAGATGGGTCGAGTGCGGTCGGTGATGGTGCCGTCCCCGAGCGCACCAAACTGGTTCGCGCCCCAGCAGGCCGTCTCGTTGAGGCTCGAGCGGCCGCACGAATGCGAGCCCCCGAGCCCGACCTCGAGCACCGTCCCGTCCCCGCCGACGAACACGGGGGCCTGTCGGTTGATCAGCGTGCTGTCACCGACCTGGCCATTGGAGTTGTATCCCCAGCAGTAGACGTTCCCACCCGAGACGCCGCAGGTGTGCGCGCCGCCCGCCGCGATGGCGGACCAGCTGAGTCCACCGGCCACCTCGGTCGGTGTGGGGACGCTCGCGCTGACGCTGCCCGACCCCACGGAGCCATTGATGTTCTCGCCCCAGCAATACGCCTGCCCACTCAACAGGATCCCGCAGGTGTGTCCGCCACCGGCGGAGATCTTCGCGAACGTGGCGTTCGAGATCTGCGTCGGCACCGACCTGGCCGTTGTGGTGCCGTCACCGAGCTTGCCGCCGAGGTTGCCGCCCCAGCAGAAGAGCTGCTTCGTCGTGGCCTCGATCGCGCAGGTGTGCTCCGTCCCCGTGGTGACGGTGGAGAAGCGCCGGGTGCCGACACTGACCATGGCCGGCGTCAGGAAGTCGGTGAGCGTGCCATTCCCGAGTTGGCCAAGGGTGTTTCGGCCCCAGCAGTAGAGCACGCCATCGGTCGTGCGGCCGCAGGTGTAGGCGCCTCCCGCGCTGAGCTGGACCCAGTCGCGCTGGAAGCCTGGCTCCACCACGGTCGGGACAAGCGATCCGGTCGTCGTGGAATTGCCGAGCTGGCCGTAGACGTTGTCCCCCCAGCAGTAGGCGACGCCGGAGGTGGCGATGCCGCATGCGTGACGTCCGCCGACGGTGAGACTGGTGAAGGTCATCCCGTTACCGACGAGCGTCGGCGTGAGCTGGTCGGTCGTGGTGCCATTCCCGGTCTGCCCGACGCCGTTGCTGCCCCAGCAGTACACGGTCCCGTCTGGTCGTCGGGCACAGGTGAACGAGTCTCCGCCGTCGATCTCTGCCGAGGTGAATGCCCCGAGAGGCAGGGTCGCGGCGACCGTGGGTGTGGTGGCGATGTTGAGCTGGATGGGGGTGATCGGTTCGACGAACTCGCCCGTGGCATCGCGGAGGCTCAGCTGGACGAAGACGGAATCACCCACGGTGAGGGAGGCGGGGAGCGGTCCGGTCTCGCCGATGGCGATGGCGCCGGCGGTGACCTCGATGATGACGGTGTCCGGTCGGTGGCCGGGGGCGGTCACGATGACGGTGTCGATGCCGAGGGCGAGCCCGCGCAGGCCGACCGGCGCCATCCGACTGCCGAATCCGGCGATCGCGGAATCGCTGACCACGAGAAGTGGCGCCGCGAAATCCGGCGCGACGCGATTCAGCCGGCTGGTGATCTGCACGGCCACGGTGTCGGCGCTCCCCGTCGACGTCAGCATCGGCTGGCTTCCTGGGAGGAGGCGGGCGAGGAAGGGGACCGCGAGGCGGGGCCGCCCGGCGGGGGACTGGAGCCGGAGCTGCGCCGGTGCCACCCGCGCGATGCCGGTCGACGGCGCGAGTTGCGCGAAGCTGGTGCGACGGTCCTCGAGTCGGGCTCGCGTGAGACCGACCTGCTTACCGATGATGCCTGGGGTGCGCACGACGAAGCTGTTCGCCGGGATCGTCGCGGTGTCGCGGACGGCCGCCAGCACGGTCGTGTCATCGAGGACGAGCCGGACCGGGATCGGGACCGTGCTCGCTCGGACGGTGCCGACGGGGCTCTGCAGATCCACGAACGGCGCGTCCGGGGCTTGCAACCCCTGACTGCCGCCACCGTACCCGTCATCCGGGGAGACAACATAGACATCCAGCGTCGTCCGGCCCCCGGTGGTGAGATCAGCGTCGGGGACGAACGGCGTGTGCGGGGCGAGCCGCGTCCGGACGACGGCGACCTCGAAACTCGTCTCCACGTGAAGCGCGGCGCTGGCGGTAACGCGGGCGGTCCCGACGCTGTCGCCGGCGGTCACGGGGAAGAACGCGAAGGTGGAGTCGGCCGGGATGAGCACCGAATCCGGCACGGTCGCCACCGAGGGCGCTGAGCTGCGGAGCCGGACCCAAAGCGGCTTCACCGACGGTGTGCTCCGCTCGATGTAGACCTCCTCCCCGAACGTCCGCTGCTGCATCCCGAGCCGGAGGGGGTCTCCGGGATAGAAGGGGGCGTAGAGCCGGGCTCGGTCGATGAAGAGCGCGGTGGTGTCCGGTCGCGTCGCCGCCGCGGCGTCGAACGCCCTCGCCGGCTTCCACCTCTTCGGGCCGACGCTCGGTCGGGCGCTGCTCACCGCACGCTACGAGCGCTGATCGATCCAGGCCCCGTCCCGCCACCGGGCGGCGTACTCCTCCGCCACTGGTAGGTCGGCCGGGGTGGTCACCTTCAGGTTCCGCGGGTCACCCGGAACGATGCGCGCGGCCGGACCTCCGGCG
>JBMTAR010000121.1:0-6311 GCA_049428925.1 Gemmatimonadaceae bacterium | reverse complement strand
GGCCCTCCGCCCGCGGTCCCCGGCTCTTCCACCACCCCACCATCCCCGGGAGCACCGAGATCACGATGATCGCGATCACGACCTGCTCGACGTGCGCCTTCAGCCACGGGACCTGTTCGACGATCAGATACCCGGTGAGGAGCATCGACCAGATCCAGGCGAGCCCGCCGATGACGTTGTACGAGATGAAGGTGGGATAGTGCATCCGCGCCGCGCCCGCGACGACCGGCGCGAAGGTGCGGGCGAACGGCATGAAGCGGGCGAGGATGATCGCCTTTCCCCCGTGTCGGTCGTAGAACGCCTGCGCGGCACGCAGGTGCTCCTGTTTGAACCAGCGCGAATCGGGGCGCGAGTAGAGCGCCGAGCCGGCCCGACGCCCGATCCCGTAGGCGATCTGGTCGCCCGTGATGGCCGCGAGCGAGCAGAGGAGCCCGAGGGTCCACACGTTCATCGTCCCCGTCACGCAGACCAGTCCGGCGGTCACGAGGAGCGAGTCCCCCGGGAGGAAGGGGAAGAGCAACCCGGTCTCGATGAAGATGATGGCCGTGATGCCGAGGTAGCCGGCCGTCGCGACGAGGCCGTCGAGGTCGCGGAACAGATCAAGGAAGGTGTGGACGAGCTCCATGGCGACGAAATCTAGCGGCCGCGCTAGCTTGCAAGGCGTCATGTCGATTCTCGATCAGGTCGTCGTCGTCCTCAACCGGGTGCAGGACCCCGTGAACATCGCGGGGACGGTCCGGGTGATGAAGAACATGGGGGTGCGCGACCTGCGGCTCGTGCAGCCCGTGCCGTACGATCCGTGGCGGATCGAAGGGGTCGCGCACGGCACCCGCGACATCGTCGAGCGCATCCGCCATCACGAGACCCTCCCAGAGGCCCTCGCCGACTGTGTGCACATCGCCGCCTTCGGCGCGAAGCGTCGGGCGCATCGGTGGCCGGTGACGACCCCCCGCGCGCTCGCACCGGTGATGCTGGACCGGGCCGCTGAGGGGCGCGTGGCCTTGCTCTTCGGGCAGGAGGATCACGGGCTGCCGAACGAGGCGATCGACCTCGCGCACGTGATGGTGACGATCCCGACCACGGACCACGCGTCGCTCAACGTGGCCCAGGCGGTGCTGGTCGCCCTGTACGAGCTCCACCTCGCGGCGGGCGATGCGACCCGGACCATCGCGCGGCACAAGCACCACGCGGCCCTGCCCAAGCACGACGAATGGGAGCGGGCGTTGGGGGACATCGATCGGTCCTTGGCGGCGATCGCGTTCTACCGGACCCGGAACCCGGAACACATCATGCGGTCGGTCCGTTCATTGCTGAACCGGGCGGGTCCAGACTCCCGGGAACTCACGCTCGTGCGGGCGATGGCGATCGAGGTGCTGCGGACGATCGACCGGGTGCGTCGCGGGCTGGAGTGAGCAGGGCGGGGTGAGGATGAACCCTGTCCTTGCGTGGGGGTTTTCCCCCGGTTTGTTTTCTTGGCTGGTCGGTTTGTGAAAAAGTTCACAAGCCGAATCTTCCGTTCGGATTTCTCCCTCTCATCCGAGACGCGCATGTCCGGTCGCAGGAAGTGGGTCATGATCCCGGGACTCGTCGCCATCGCCCTCACGGCGACGATGATGTCCGCGTATGCGGGCTCGCAGTCCGCCCCCGACGACGCTCCCGCCCCCGTCGATACCACGACGGCCACCTACAAGGCCAATCAGGAGGCCTTCGGGAAGGCGAAGCCGGGCCCCTGGGCCTACGGCGGCGCCTCTGGGTACACGAACTACATCGGAGGGGGCATCGGCCGCTCCCCGGAGCAGCCGGTCAAGTTCCCGCATCCCGTGCATGTGAACGCGCTGAAGATGAACTGCGCGTTCTGTCACAACGCGGCGAACCAGTCGCCGGACCCGGGTCTCCCCGCGGTCGGCACCTGCATGGGGTGCCATACGATCGTCGCGGCGGGCCGTCCCGAGATCGTGAAGCTCACCGAGTATTGGAACAACAAGCAGCCGGTCCCGTGGGTCCGCGTGCACAAGGTGCCGGAGTATGTGCACTTCCCGCACATGCGTCACGTGAACGCCGGCGTGACCTGCCAGACCTGCCACGGGCAGGTGAATAACATGCCGCAGGTCTTCCAGGCGCAGAGCCTCAACATGGGCTGGTGCGTCCAGTGTCACGTGAACGGGTACAGCCCGGCCGAGGGCGTCCGCGCCGCCGGCTACGAGCCCGACTCCGCGACGCTCGCGTTGCCCCGCAAGAAGGCGACGTATGACTGCGCCACCTGCCACTACTAGGACCCCGCGATGACTGACACCACCACGCAGGGCGTCAAGCGCCGCGACTTCCTCAAGGTCCTCGGGGTGGGCGGCGCCGCCGCCACCGCCACCGGGTGCTCCACCGGGGACGTCGAGAAGCTAATCCCGTACCTCGTCTCCCCGGACCAGACGGTCCCGGGCGTCTCCAACTACTACGCCTCCACCTGCCGCGAGTGCGCGGCGGGCTGCGGCATCATCGTCGAGGTGCGTGACGGCCGCGCCATCAAGGTCGAGGGAAACCCCGACCACCCGGTGAACCAGGGCGCGCTCTGCGCGCGCGGGCAGTCGGCGCTCCAGGGCCTCTACAACCCCGACCGGTACCGCCAGCCGATGAAGCGTGAGGGCGACGCGCTCGTCCCGACCACGTGGGACGACGCGATCGGCATTCTGCGCGGCAAGCTCGCGGACGTGCAGCGCGCCGGCTCCGGCGCCCGCGCGGTCGTGATCAACCAGCACGAGCAGGGCTCCTTCCCGTCGTTCCTCGACGGCGTGCTCGCCGGCTACGGCATCGCGTCGCATCTCAGCTACGACGCCGAGGCGCCGCTCGCGGTGGCCGCGGCGAACCGCGCCGCGTACGGCGCGGCGTGGCCGGCCATCGACTTCTCGGCGGCCTCGCTCATCGTCTCCTTCGGCGCCGACTTCCTCGACGGCTGGGGCCTCTCGGTCCCGCAGCAGCTCGCCTTCGCGGAGGCCCGCGGGAAGGTCGAGGGCGCGCCGCGCTTCATCTATGTCGGTGCGCGTCGATCGCTCACCGGTCTCAACGCCGACCAGTGGATCCCGGTCCGTCCGGGGTCCGAGCTCGCGGTCGTCAACGCGATCGCCGGGAAGGGATCGATCGCGGCGGCGGCTGAGGCGGCCGGTGTGGGCGCGGGGCTCCTCGAGGGGCTCGCGCAGGAGATCCGGGCGGCGCGCGCGAGCGCGCTGCTCGCCGGCGGATACGGCCCGGAGGCGGGTGCCGTCGCGTCGGCGGTCGCGGAGCTGAACAAGTCCCGCGGGAACGTCGGGAAGACCATCAAGCCGCAGGACGGCTACCTCGCCTTCGAGGGCGTCGCCGGTCACGCGGAGATTCGCGCGGCCGCTTCGCGGATGGCGGCGGGGGAGGTTCCGCTCCTCATCGTGCGGCACGCGAACCCGGCGTACACCAGCGCGCCGGGCGTGGGCTTCGCCGCGGCGATGGACAAGGTGCCGTTCAAGGTCTCCTTCTCCAGCGTCCCCGACGAGACCACCAGCAAGTGCGACCTGATCCTCCCGGACCATCACGCGCTCGAGGCGTGGGGTGATGCCGAGCCGGTGCGCGGCACTCTCTCGCTCCAGCAGCCGGTGATGGATCCGGTCTTCGATACCCGCGCCACGGGGGACGTGCTCCTCGCGGTGCAGCAGAAGTCGGGCGACTATCGTTCGGTCATCGCGGGCCGCGTCGGCGGCGATGCGGCGCTCAACGCCGCGTTGCGGAAGGCGATCGCGAGCGGGTCGTCCGCAACGCGCAGCGGATCGCGCGCCTCGGCCGCCTCGATGGGCGCTGGCGCCGCGCAGGAGGGCGCCTTCTTCCTGATGACCTACCCCTCGCCGACGCTCGGCGACGGCCGCGGCGCGAACAAGCCCTGGCTCCAGGAGCTCCCGGACCCGGTCACCAAGATCTGCTGGCAGACCGTCGTTGAGATGCATCCCGAGGCGCTGAAGGCGATGGGCGTCGAGGACGGCGAGATCGTCACGGTCACCACCGCTGCCGGCACGCTCACGGCGCCGGCCTTCGGCTACATCGGCCTCCGCCCGGACACCGTCGCCGTCGCGCTCGGTCGCGGCCACGTCGGTGCGGGTCGGTATGCCGACGCCGGTCAGAACGCCTGGCAGCTGCTCGCGACGGCCGAGGATCGCGCCGGCGCCGCCGCGCTCGCCGGCACCAAGGCGAACGTCGCGAAGGCCGAGGGGCGTCAGCGCCTCGTGACCACGGAAGGGTCGGGCCGTCAGCACGGCCGAGGGATCGCCCAGGCGATCGCGCTCCCGGCGCTCCTCGCGGGTGAGGCAGGGCACGGCCATCACACCTTCGAGGGGCAGGCGAGTGCCGAGTTCCTCCCGGGGCTCCGCTCGCCGACGGCGAACGACGCCCAGGGCGACATGGGCGTCCCGAACTCGAAGGACAAGGGCCAGTACGATCCCGACCACTGGTCCGGCGCGGCGCGCCGTCGCTGGGCGATGACGATCGACCTCGCCAAGTGCACCGGCTGCTCGGCCTGCGTCACCGCGTGCTACGCGGAGAACAACATCCCGACGGTCGGCGGCGCCTGGCAGGGCCCGCAGATCCTCCCGGACCGCACCGGCTTCGGTGCGAACATCACGCGCAGCCGTGAGATGGCGTGGATCCGCCTGGAGCGGTACTGGGAGATCGACCGCGAGCCCAAGGACGTGGTGTTCGATCCCGAGCATCCGGACTTCGAGACGCGCTTCATCCCGATGATGTGCCAGCACTGCGGCAACGCGCCGTGCGAGCCCGTCTGCCCGGTGTACGCCACGTATCACGCGCCGAACGGCCTGAACGTCCAGGTCTACAACCGCTGCGTCGGCACGCGCTACTGCTCGAACAACTGCCCGTACAAGGTCCGCTACTACAACTGGTTCGGGTACGGCGATCCGTCGCGCACGCAGTACGCGTTCCCGGAGCCGCTGCACTGGCAGCTCAACCCGGACGTGACGGTGCGGCAGAAGGGAATCATGGAGAAGTGCACGTTCTGCGTGCAGCGCATCAAGGAGGCTGAGAACCGCGCCGCGCTCGAGCAGCGCGCCTCGGTCGGCGAGGATGGCGTGCGGATCGACGGGCTGCGCCCGGACGAGTTCACGACCGCCTGCGCCCAGGCCTGCCCGTCGCGGGCGATCGTCTTCGGCGACGCCGCCGACGACCAGTGGTCGGTGGCGCAGTGGGTGAAGGACCGCCGCGCGTACCACGTGTTCGAGGAGCTCAATACGTACACCGCGGTGGTGTACCTCCAGAAGGTCAACCATCCGGCGCCGACGGCGTCGGCCACGGCATAAGGAGGCGCGACCCATGGCCACCCTCGCGCACCCCGACGAGCCGCGCCGTCCGAACATCGCGTCGGCCGACATCCAGCTCCCCGCGGTCACCAGCTACGAGCAGGTCGACAACGAGATCCTGTCGATCCTGCAGCCCACGAAGGCCTGGTTCGGCGCCCTGCTCCTCGCGCTCGCCTGCCTCGGGCTCGGCGCCTTCTCCTGGATCTACCAGATCCACCAGGGGCTCGGCGTCGCCGGCTACAACCCCCCGGTGATGTGGGGCGTCTACATCATCACGTTCGTGTTCTGGGTCGGTATCGGTCACGCGGGCACGCTGATCTCGGCGGTGCTCTACCTCTTCCGCGCCGGCTTCCGGACCACGATCTACCGCGCCGCCGAGGCGATGACGGTCTTCGCGGTGATGACGGCGGGGCTCTTCCCGATCATCCACATCGGGCGCCCGTGGAAGTTCTTCTGGCTGATCCCGTATCCGAACTGGCGCCTGATCTGGCCGAACTTCAAGTCGCCGCTCGTCTGGGACGTCTTCGCCATCACGACGTACCTCACGATCTCCACGACCTTCCTCTTCGTCGGGCTCATCCCGGACATCGCGGTCCTCCGCGACCGTGAGACGAACCCGATCCGGCGCCGCATCCTCGGCGTCCTCTCCTTCGGCTGGCGGAACACCGAGCGCGAGTGGCGGCACTTCGCCCGCGCCTACCTGTTCCTCGCCGCGTTCTCGACGCCGCTCGTGCTCTCGGTGCACTCGGTGGTGTCGTTCGACTTCGCGATGGGTATCGTGCCGGGCTGGCACACGACGATCTTCCCGCCCTACTTCGTCGCCGGCGCGATCTTCTCCGGCTTCGCGATGGTGTGGACGATCATCATCCCGATGCGCCGCTGGTTCGGGCTCCGGCACTACGTGACGCTGAACCACCTCGACGCCTCGGCGAAGCTGGTGCTCTTCACCTCGCTCGCCGTCGGGCTCGCCTACCTGATCGAGTTCTTCAT
>JBMTAR010000120.1:0-6314 GCA_049428925.1 Gemmatimonadaceae bacterium | reverse complement strand
CGGCTCACCGCGAGGATCGTCGCCGCGTGCATCGCGAAGAGCAGCACGGAGCCATACAGGAAGACGATCGAGAGAGCGTGGAACGGGTTGTAGTACAGGTTGCCGTAGCGGATCGAGAACGCCGACGTCCAGTCGAGATGCGCGAGCAGCCCGAACGGCACCATCTCACTCCAGCTTCCGACGAGCAGCGGCTGGAAGAAGAAGGAGAGGTAGAGGAAGATCGCGGCGCCGAACGCCCAGGCGAGGTGCGTCCCCATTCCGAGGGCGCGGGCGCGGGTGTAGGTCCGGATCCACCAGCAGAGGATGCTGAAGGTCAGGAAGAAGCCGGCGATCAGGTACCACCCGCCCTTCGCCAGCGGCGGGAGGATCTTCAGGCCGTACTCCGGCGACGGCGGCTCGAGCGCGAGCCACGGCAGCTGCCGGATGAACTCGACCGGGCTCCACCCGACCGACTTCATCATATTGAGCCCGATGATCTCGAACGCGAGGAAGCCGAACAGCAGCGAGACGATCCCCCAGAAGCCGAGGTAGATCGGCCCGATCTGGGCATCACCGAGCTTGCCGGCCCAATAGTTGAAGACACCGGTCCCATAGCGCTGACCGAACGTCTCGTCGATCGGCAACCCGGGGTCAGGAGCGGTCCGGACCTGGACGCGCGTGAAGAGATTCTGGTATTCAAGCATGCGCGTCTCCCGTTAGCGCCAGATGGGCAGGTTGAGCCACCAGCCCCACCATTCCGGCCACCCCTTCGTCCAGAACGGCCCGGAGATCACGATGCAGATCGCGCTCCAGAGGCCGGCGTTCAGAGCGAGGAAGAGACCGAGGCGATGGATGCCGATCGCGCCGATGGAATAGCCGAGGAAATCGCGGAAGAACACGTTCTCGTGTTCGCTCGTCTTCACCGGCTCCCCCTTCTTCGGATTCGTCACCGAGAGGATGAGCGACCCGTGCATCGCGAGCGCGAGCGTCGTCGTGAAGAAGAACGTGATCGCGATCATGTGGGCCGGATTGTAGTGGAAGTGCAGGTACTGGTACCCGACGTTCGACACCCAATCGAGGTGCGAGAAGATTCCATAGGGGAAGCCGTGTCCCCACGCGCCGAGGAGGACGGGGCGGATCACCACGAGGGTGATGTACGCGAACACCGCCATCCCGTACGCCCAGGGGATGTGCATCCCCATCCCGAGCTTCCGGCTGATCTCCGCCTGCCGCAGCGCCCAGGACAGGAACGCCCCGATCGCACAGAAGGTGATCATCTGCCAGAGGCCACCCTCGGCCAGCGGCGCGAGCCCGAGCCCGTACTTCAGGTCAGGCGGCGCGATGTTGATCTGCCAGAGGTTCCACGTCGGCCCGATCGCCGCCCCGTAGATGATGAGCAGCGTCCCGAGCAGGGTACAGAAGATCGTGGTGACGCCGAAGAAGCCGACGTAGAACGGCCCGAACCAGAAGTCGAACAGGTCCCCGCCGAGCAACGTCCCTCCGCGCACCCGGTACTTCTTTTCGAAACTGAGCATCGCCATCGCGAAAGTCTCCAATGAGGGCGCCTGTGCGTTTCACGCCGGCAGACGCGACCGGCGGTGGGCGCCGATGGGGGGATCGAGGCGACGCATCGCCTCGACCCCGCGCCACCGGTCCCGGGACCTGCTTACCGGCCCGCGGGCAGCGGCGCCATCTCGGCGGCGGTGACCGGGGCCGAGGCCGCCACCGGCGCCTGATCCGCCGTCAGCGTCCCGTTCTCGATCCACGTGTACCGGCTCGAGCTGAGCAGGATGAAGTGGATCAACAGCGCCAGCACGCCGATGAAGCCCGTCAGGGCCACCATCACGCGGCGGGGGTCGAACATCAACCAAATGCGGTGCATACCTGAACTCCTGTGGAAAGAAGGGGTCCCGACCGAGCACGCTGGGCGGACGTCCGGGGGAACATCCAAACCCAGGTGACTCGATCGAGCGACGGGTTGGTCAGCGAACCGCCGACGCTACCGCGCTCGCGTTGTACTTCGCCTTCAGCGTCTTCGGCCAGCCGAGCTGCCCGAACGCGAAGATGTGCATGACGAGCACGGCACCGACGACGAAGGTGCCGAAGCCCATCAGGGCCTCACGCGGCTGAAGCCCGATCCAGACTCTGTGCATGGTGTAGCCTCCTCAAAGGGTGTGGGTGACCTGGATCAGAACCAGGGACGCCAGGACCACGCGAGGAAATGCGCCACCACTGCGACGGCGAACCACGCCAGCGTGCCGGCCATGAACTGGCCGTGGAACCGCCGGGCATCGTCTTCCGTCATCCCATTGTTGCTCATACGCCACCTCCAAGTGGGTATAAGGGGTTCCCGCGAATACCCGCGCGGTACCGGGGGGGGGAGATGGACTCATTCGAGCCCCGTCCGTTCGTTGCGACCGGAGTCGCCAAAACCGCTTCGATCACGTGCACCCTCACGCGCCGACCCCCTGCAGGGACCGCCGCGAGGCGAGCACGTGATCGCGTGTCACCACCGTATCACCGAGGCCGCGCGCATCCTGCTCCGCCGCATCCCGCAACCGCTTCGCGGCCGAGATCCGGATCAGGATCGGCTGGCCCTCCACCAACTCGTCGAACAACGCCTTCGCCTCATCCGCCCACGCCATCTCCCGCGCGAGGCGCGACGGCGTGGCGTCGACCTTGTCGAGATCGGTCCCCAGCGGGAGGATGTGGAAGAGCGCATCGAACAGCGCGTTGCAGACCTCCTGCACCAGGTAGGTCGCGCCGGCATAGCCCATGAACGGGGTGCCGGTGTGCCGACGGATGATCGCGCCCGGGAAGGACGCCGGGAGGTACATCCCACGCCCGCCCGCCTCCGCGAGATACATCCGCTCGTTGTAGCTCCCGAAGAGGATCAGCGGCGGCTTCTCCTTCACCAGCCGGCGAACCTCGTCGTTCTTGGTCTTCTCGCCCGCCTTCCGCGCCACCGCGAAGGTGCACGGCAGCCCGAGCTCGTCCTCGAGGAAGTGCCGGACACCGCGCGTGTACGTCTCGTTCGCGACAATCGCGAAGCTCGCGGTGCCGAAGAAGTCCTGCGTCACCGACCGCCAGAGATCCCAGACGGGCTTGAGGGTCGTATGCTTCTCGCGTTCGATGAACGGCTCCGGATCCAATCCGAGGAGCTCGCCCAGCGTGCGCAGGAACTTGGTCGTCGAATGGAGGCCGATCGGGGCCTGGAGATATGGCATCTCCAGCGCCTCACAGAGCATCCGGCCGAACTCGCGGTACATGCAGATGTTCACGTCGGCATCCACGAGACGCGGCACATCCTGCAGGTGGCTGCCGAGCGGGAAGGCGAGGTTCACCTCGGCGCCGATGCCCTCGACCAGCCGGCGGATCTCGTGCAGGTCGCTCGCCGTGTTGAACGTCCCGTAGATCGGCCCGATGATGTTCACACGGGGCTTCGCCCCCGGCGCCCGCTCGGTCGCCTTGGGACGCACGCCCTTCTTGAGTCCGTACTCGGTCCAGAGCCAGAACAGCGCGCGGTTGGCGCTCTGCCACTGGTCCTCGTCGATCGTGCGCGGGAGGAACCGCTGGATCCCGGTTCCCTCCGGCGTCACCCCGCCACCGATCATCTCGGCGATCGAGCCCGTGACCACGACGCTCGGCAGCTCAGGGTCGAGCGTCCCGTGCGCGCGCTTCATATTCGCTTCCGTCCCCTCGCGGCCGAGCTGCTCCTCCGCGAGCCCCGTGACCACGATCGGGAGCTCGTGCGGCGGCAGCCCGTCGGTGTAGTGCAGCACCGACGTCACCGGGAGGTTCTCGCACCCCACCGGGCCGTCGATCACCACCTGCAGGCCCTTGATGGCCGTGAAGACGTACACGGAGCCCCAGTAGCCGCCGGCGCGGTCATGGTCGAGGACGAGCATCAGACCATCTCCTCGGCCTTCCGCTGGCGCGCGAGCTTCGCCAGGTGACGCTTGTAATGCTCCCGGAACTCGGGGCGGTCCTGCGGCACCGTCTCCCAGACACCGGCTGCATGACCCGTGCCGACGCCGTCGAAGAAGGCGCGCATGGTCTCGAATCGGTGCGTGTTCCCCATTGCCGCGTTGATCACCTGCGCCAACGACCCCGCGCCCGCCGGCCCCATCAGGGGACGCGCCGAGATCAGGTTCGTGAAGTAGAGCGCGGGGATCATCTGCTCCTTCGCCGCCTGCACCACCGGCGTGGTGCCGATCGCGAGGTTGGGGGAGAACTCCGCCATCGCCGCGAGATCCTGCTCGAGCGAGGCGCGGAACTGCACGTGCACCCCGCGCGCCTCGAGCCACTCCCGGTCCGGATCGCTCCAGCGCGTACGCGGGCAGGCCGTCCCCACATAGCGGACATCGGCGCCGCTCTCCACGAGGAGGCGCGCCACGAGCAGCTCCGAGCCTTCATAGCCGCTCATCGTGATGCGGCCCGAGATTGGCATCTTCGCGAGCGCGCCCTTGATGGCCGGCAGGATGCGCGCCTTCGCCGCATCCACTCGGTCCGCCGAGACGCCGGTCGCCTGGCCGATCGCCTCGAGCCACGCGGCGGTGCCGTCGAGGCCCACCGGTGCGCTGCCGACGATGGGACGCCCGGCCGCCTCGAACTCGCGTACGCTCGCGGCGTAGAACGGATGGATCGCCGCGACGGCGGCGCAGTCGAGCGCGCCGTACAGCTCGCGCCACTCACGCGTCGGCACCACGGGCCCGGCCGCGAGTCCGAGCGGCTCGAGCAGCATCGCGATCCCTACTGGGTCGGCGGGGAACATCTCGCCGAGCAGGGTGATGGTCGGCTTCTCGCTCTTCCCACCGCGCGGCGCAGCCACCGGCCCGAGCTCGGCTTCCGTGCGCGCGTACTTGAGCATCGCGCCGGCGAGGACGTCCTTGGCCTCCGCGTGCGTCGGCACGCCGAAGCCCGGCACGTCGATGCCGATGATACGGACGCCGTTGATCTCCTTCGGCAGGAGCTGCAGCGGTACGCCGGAGGCGGTCGGCACGCAGAGGTTTGTGATCACGACGGCGTCGTACAGCGCCGGATCCGCCATCTGGTGCACCGCGTCGCGGATGTCCTCGAAGAGCTGCCCCGTGACGAGGGTCTCCGAGTTGAACGGCACATAGCCGACCGTGCGACGCGCGCCGTAGAAGTGCGAGGTGAAGGTGAGCCCGTAGACGCAGCAGGCCGACCCCGACAGGATGGTCGCCGTGCGCCGCATCCGGAGCCCGACGCGCAGCGAGCCGAAGGCCGGGCACATCGACTGCGGCTGATCGTGCGGGCCCTTCGGGTAGTCCTGTGCGTACCGGTCGAGCGCCTCGCCCTTCCCTGCGGTCCGTGCCGCGGCCTCCAACTGAGCCTTGCCCGCGTGGCAGCCCAGGCCATCGCCACCGGCGACAGCCTGCTCAACCACGGGAAGGGAGGTGGCCATAGGTCTCAGACCGTGTCGTAGACGACTTCGAGGGAGGGCTTCGCCACATCGTTGCGGCCGACCATGTCGAACACGGTGGCGGGCTCGAGGACGACGTTGCGACCGACAACATCGCCGGCGAAGAGCCCGAGGAGCTGGTCCTGGGTCAGCGGCTTCGGCCGCACCGGCGGCGCATCCGCGACGTTCGTCGCCAGCGTCTCGAACATCGGCCCCCACTGCGTGTTCGGGATGCCGACGATCTCGTAGTTCGCGCTCTTGCGGCGGATATCCTCGTGCGCGGGGATAGCGGAGAGGATCGGGATGCCGGCCTGCGCCGCGAAGGCGTGCGCCTCCCCGGTGCCGTCATCCTTGTTGATCACCATCCCCGCCACGCCCACGTTGCCACCGAGCTTGCGGAAGTACTCCACCGCGGAGCAGACGTTGTTCGCGACATACAGCGACTGGAGGTCGTTCGAGCCGACGACGATGACCTTCTGACACATGTCGCGTGCGATCGGCAGGCCGAAGCCGCCGCAGACGACGTCGCCGAGGAAGTCGAGGAGGACGTAGTCGAAGCCCCACTCGTGGAAGCCGAGCTTCTCGAGCAGCTCGAACCCGTGGATGATCCCACGCCCGCCGCACCCGCGCCCGACCTCGGGGCCGCCCAGCTCCATCGCGTAGACGCCGTCACGCTTGAAGCAGACGTCGGAGATCGAGACCTCCTCGCCCGCGAGCTTCTTCTTGGAGGACGTCTCGATGATCGTCGGGCAGGCGCGCCCGCCGAAGAGCAGCGAGGTCGTGTCGCTCTTCGGGTCGCAGCCGATGAGCAGGACCTTCTTGCCCTGCTGCGCCATCATGTACGAGAGGTTCGCGAGGGTGAAGCTCTTGCCGATGCCGCCCTTGCCGTAGATCGCGATGATCTGCGTCT
>JBMTAR010000119.1:0-6457 GCA_049428925.1 Gemmatimonadaceae bacterium | reverse complement strand
CAGTCGGGGCGAGAGGATTCGAACCTCCGACCTCCTGCTCCCGAAGCAGGCGCTCTACCGGGCTAAGCTACGCCCCGATTCATCGGTAAAGACTGGTCCAACGGTCCCACTATGCGCCCGGAGAGACTCGAACTCCCAACCTTCTGATCCGTAGTCAGATGCTCTATCCAATTGAGCTACGAGCGCCCAGCATCCCCCATCGCCCGGGAGGCGAATCCGAGGGAGACCAGTAAGATAGGCCCCCTCGGACCGGGAATCAACGCGTCGGCGTCGCCGGCGTCGGCACCGGGAGCGGCTTGTACCGGAAGGCCGCCACCCCGGGCTTCGTCGCCGTCAGCTCGAAGGTGCCCCGCTGGCCCGCGGCCACGCTCGCCACCTCCGCCGTCATCGTCTCGAGCACCGTCCCCGACGCATCGAGGAACTCGACCGTCAGCGAGTACGCCTTCGCGGCCCGCGAGAGGTTCTCGATCACGCCCCCCAGCACCGCGCCCGCCTCACGACGCTCGAAGCGGTTCACCACGACCTTGTGCAGCGACGAGAGCTGCGTCTCGCGCGCCGCCATCGCATCCTGCTGCTTGATCAGGTCCTGCTTCTTCCGTGCGTCCCGCTCGGCCTGCGCCATCAGCTGGAAGGCGTAGGCGCGCATCAGATAGTTGTCGCCGTTGCTCGGGTCGAGCTCGATGAGCCGATCCGTCAGCGGGAGCATCTTCGCCGCGTCCTTTGCCTCGTAATACAGGTACGCGAGGAAGTAGTTGGCATCGCGCATGAACGGGTTGCGGGCCAGCGCCCCCTCATACAGCGCGATGGCGTCCGGATTCCGCGACGAGGCGCGGGCGAGGTCGGCCGCCATCAGGAGCGTCAGGTCCGCATAACGCGCCGGCGCCGCCACGAGGGGCGCGAGGAGCGCGCGGATGGCGCTCGAGTCTTGGGAAACCTGCACAATCTCGCTCGCCGAGGAGAAGGCATACGCACCGTCATTGGTCCCCGCGTTCTGGTCGAGGAGGAGCGCGAAGAGTTCGAGCGCCTCCTTGTTCAGCGCGTCCTTCTGCGCCGCGCCCCCGGTCATCGCGTAGTCCTTCGCTGTCATCGCCAGCTGGAACTGGAGCTGCTTCAGCGTCTCCGCGAGCGAGGTGTCCTTCGCCGACTCGGCGATCGCCTGCCGGAGGTACCCCATCATCGCTGGCGTGTCGCCCCGCTTGTTGGCCAACTGCGCCCGGGCATTGGAGATGAACGGCGACGACGCGTACAGCGCGGCGGCGCGGTCGAGCCAGTACCCGGCGCTGTCCGCCTGGTCTCCACCGAGGGCCTGGTACGCCTTGTTGATGCGCGTATTCCACGCCGGCGAGTATCGCCAGGGGAGCGTCTCCTCGGCACAGCCCGGGCCCAGCGCCTCCACGGCCTTGAGGAGGGAATCGGTCGCCATCACGAGGTCAACCGTCGCCGTCTTCACGCCGCCGGCGTTCAGTTCCTCGTTCGTCAGCGTCTCGCCGGTGCCCGGCTGCAGCATCCACAGCACGTAGATCTGTGCCTTCTGGAAGCCGGCCCCGACGGGGTTGGCTGCCCACTTCTTGGGATCCTGAAGCGGACGCATCGCGTCCCGCAGCGCCTTGGGCGCGGCGGCGGAGTCTGCCTGCCGCGCGCGATTGACGCCGAGGAAGGCCTGAGTGAGCACCGCCGGCTGGTTCAGGTCAACAGGGCACGCCGCCTGCTGCGCCCCGAGCGGGGCGAACGCGAGCGCGAGGGGGACGAGGGCCGGCAGGACGCGGATGGTGGACATCAGTCGAGGGGCTGAGGGGACCTGCGTCTGGGACGAACGAGGGCTGAGACAATTGCGCCTCACGAGCGGAATCCGTTCGTGAGGCGATGGGCGGTACAAGACTCGAACTTGTGACCTCCACGATGTCAACGTGGCGCTCTAACCAACTGAGCTAACCGCCCGAGAGCGGGAAACGGGACTCGAACCCGCGACCCCAACCTTGGCAAGGTTGTGCTCTACCAACTGAGCTATTCCCGCAGAGACGGGCCGACCTGCCCCGTCACGTCCAGCCATCCTACCGTCCACACCGCCCCGGGGTCCCGCTCCGGTCCGGCAGTGGAGGCGAGGGGAATCGAACCCCTGACCTCTTGAATGCCATTCAAGCGCTCTCCCAACTGAGCTACGCCCCCGCGCAGGACCGCACCGGGCATCCCGACAGGAACCAAAGAACCTATCCGGGCGTATGCCATGGGTCAAGGAGAAAACTGGCGGTTTCTCCGCGGGCCTGTATGTTTGGTCCGGCAGTCCGAACCCTGATTCCACCGGCGCCGTACCGGCCGCCGAGGACCTCATAGCCATGGCCACCGACACCAAGCGTCGCAAGCGGCGCACCGCGCCCGCCGGCATCGCACCCGCCGAGCCGGAGCGCGACATCCTCGATCAGTACCTGTACGAGGTGTCCACGTACCCTCTCCTCAAGGGGAATGAGGAGATCGAGGTCGCCCGGAAGATCCGCGCCGGCGATCAGGATGCGCTGCAGGAGCTGGTGAAGCGCAACCTCCGCTTCGTCATCTCCGTCGCCAAGAAGTACCAGAACCGCGGCCTTCCCCTCATCGACCTCATCGGCGAGGGGAACGTCGGCCTCCTGACAGCGGCGCGGAAGTTCGACCCCGACCAGGGCGTGAAGTTCATCTCGTACGCCGTCTGGTGGATTCGTCAGGCCATCCTCTCGTCACTCGCGCGGCAGGGTCGCACGGTCCGCGTCCCGCTCAACCGCACGGCTGACCTCTCGCGCATCATCAAGGCCTCGGAGATCCTCCGGCAGAAACTCCGCCGCGAGCCCACCCCGGAAGAGCTCTCGCAGCTCACCGGCCTCTCGGTCGATGTCGTGCAGTCCCTCGCCGCGCTCAACACCGGCGATGTCCGCCTTGACGCGCCGATGGACCCGGACGGCGATCGCTCCCTCATCGAGCGGTTCGTCGCCGACGAGATGCCTGATACCGAGGAGGAGGCGATGAATCGCTTCCTCAACGACGAGATCGAGCACGCGCTGGGCACCCTCCCGCCCCGCGACGCCAAGGTCCTCCGGCTCTACTTCGGACTCGAGGGCGGTCGCGAGCATACGCTCGAGGAGATCGGCTCGATGCTCGGTGTCACCCGGGAACGCGTCCGGCAGCTCCGCGATCGCGCGCTCAAGCGCCTCCGCGAGGGCGACGTCGGCCGCGCGCTCGGCAGCTTCGCGGCGTAAGCCGCCGCCGCGCCGCCGCCGTGATCCGCTTCGACAACGTCCATAAGGCGTTCGGCGAGAACGAGGTCCTGCGCGGCTTCTCCCTCGAGGTCAAGGAGGGGGAGACGATGGTCATCATCGGCTATTCCGGGACCGGCAAGTCGGTCGCCATCAAGCACATCGTCGGGCTGCTCGAGCCCGACGAGGGTCACGTCGAAGTCGACGGCGTCACCGTCGGGGCGTTGACCCGACGTGAGCTCTATCGCCTCCGCGCGAAGATCGGCTACGTCTTCCAGTTCGCCGCCCTCTTCGATTCCCTCACGATCGCTGAGAACGTCGCGATGGGGCTCCGGAAGCAGGGGGAGCTCACCGAGACGCAGATCGCCGAGCGCGTGCGGGAGTCGCTCCGCCTCGTCGACCTCGACGACGCCGTCGGCGAGAAGCTCCCCTCGGAGCTCTCGGGCGGGATGCGTAAACGCGTCGGCATCGCGCGCGCGATTGCCATCCGGCCGAAGTACCTCCTGTACGATGAGCCGACCACTGGCCTCGACCCCGTCACGAGCGCCATCATCGACGACCTGATGGTCCGGATGCAGCGGCAGCTCGGCGTGACGGGGATCGTGATCACCCACGACATGCGCAGCGCCTACACCGTCGGAACCCGCATCGCGATGCTCTACGAAGGGCGGGTGCGGCAGGTCGGCACGGTGGAGGAGATCCAGCAGAGCACGGACCCGATCATCCGGCAGTTCATCGAAGGGCGGGCCGAGCTCGAGCCCGGCGCGCGCCTCCTCGGCGGGGTCCAGGGATGAGCGAGGCGAAGCGCGTGCACGAGGAGGTCTCCGCTGGCGGCGTCGTCTTCCGTCGCGACGGGGAGCGCACGCTCGTCCTGCTGATCCGTGACGCGTATCGCCACTGGGGGTTCCCGAAGGGTCACGTCGAGGCGGGCGAGGCGCCGGCACAGGCCGCGCTTCGCGAGGTGGGGGAGGAGACGGGGCTCGGGGCCCTCTCCGTGCACGCTCCCGTCGATACCATCGACTGGGAGTTCCGCTTCCGTGGGCGGCGCATTCATAAAACCTGCCACTTCTTCCTCATCGAGACGCGCCATCGCCGGACGGCCCCGCAGCGCGCCGAGGGGATCACCGCCTGCCGCTGGGCCACCTTCGAGCAGGCAGACCGGATGCTCGCCTACGACAACGCGCGCGGCGTGCTCCGGCAGGCTCGGGCGGTACTCGAGGGGCAAGCGGCACCGACCGCCGAGCCTCCCGCGCCGGACGCACTCGCCTCATAAGGCCCGATGCCGCTCAGTGTCGTCGGGTGTAGCGCGCGCGAGCGGGGGCGGGGAATCCTCCGCAAGCTCATCCCGCGCCGCGTCGGGAGCTGCCTCGTGGTGCGGAACGCCGAGGAGTTGCGGGCGGCGTTCGCCGAGCGATTGATCGACGCGGTGGTCGTCGATCTCGCTTCCGGAAATGACGGGGCGTGGGAGGCGGCGCTGGTGGCACGGGCGTTCCCCAGCGTCCCGTTTTTCGCGCTGTCGGCGGTGCGGGCGGCTGACGTCATCGGCGTCGCGAAGGCCTGCGGGCCGATGGAATTCGCCGATGTGCTCGTGGAGGGTGGAGAGGAGGAGGTCGCAGCGGAGTTGCTGACCTCGCTGGCGTTCACGACCCGGTTCGTCGCGGCGCTTACGCCGGCGGCAGAGCCGCTCGGCCTCCGGACGCCGCTGCAGCAGTCGGTCTGGACGGCGATTCTCCGTCACGGGGGGCGCGCTGTGCAGACGAGTGCGTTGGCGGCGGAAGTGGGGCTGACCCGGGAGCACCTGAGCCGGCAGTTCTCGGCCGGGGGGGCACCGAACCTCAAGCGGGTCGTCGATCTCGTGCGGATCCTCGGGGCCGCGGAACTGGCGAAGGATATGGGGCACGACCTCCCGGACATCGCACGGGTGCTCGGCTTCGCGTCGCCGTCCCACCTGTCCGTAGCGTGCCAGCGGGTGGTCGGGATCCGGTCGCTGTCGCTGGCGCGGCTCCGGTCGCAGGACCTGATCGAGCGGTTCTTGGCGTCTGGGGGGTCGCGGTCCCGCGGGCGCGCTGGAGTTGCTCCGGCCGGGCTCTTGTGATTATTTTCACAAGCTGCGGCAGAACAGCGCCCCGCTGATGTCATTCCGGGGCGGCCGCCGCCTCACGCTCCCTCTCTCGACCTTTCCCGAACTCTCTCATGGCTTCCCAGACCGCCCTGCGTCCCGGCGAGATCAAGGACATCCTCCTCCGCGAGATCGAGGCCGCCGACCTCAACACCCTCGATGTCGAAGAGGTCGGTTCCGTCCTCGAGGTGAAGGACGGCATCGCCCGCATCTACGGCCTCCAGAAGGCGATGGCCGGCGAGATGCTCGAGATCCAGTCCTCCGAGACCGGTGAGACCATCACCGCCCTCGCCCTCAACCTCGAAGAGGACAACATCGGCGCCGTCGTGCTCGGCGATTACCTCAAGCTCAAGGAGGGCGACGAGGTCCGCCGCACCGCCCGCGTGCTCGAGGTCCCGGTGGGTCCGGCGATGATCGGCCGCGTCGTCGACGCGCTCGGCCGCCCGATCGACGGGCAGGGCCCGATCGCCACGACGATGACCCGCAAGGTGGAGTCGGAGGCCCCGGGCATCATCGTCCGCCAGCCGGTCGGCGAGCCGATGCAGACCGGCCTCAAGGCCGTCGACGCGATGATTCCGATCGGCCGCGGCCAGCGCGAGCTCATCATCGGCGACCGCGGCACCGGCAAGACCGCCATCGCGATCGACACGATCATCAATCAGAAGGGCCAGGGCGTCATCTGCGTCTACGTCGCGATCGGGCAGAAAGCCTCGACCGTCGCGAGTGTCGTCGAGAAGCTCAAGCAGGCCGGCGCGATGGAGTACACCATCGTCGTCGTCGCCTCCGCCTCCGACCCGGCCCCGATGCAGTACATCGCCCCCTACTCGGGCGTCGCGATGGCCGAGTACTTCATGTATCACGAGGGGAAGCCGACGCTCGCCGTCTACGACGACCTCACCAAGCAGGCCGCCGCGTACCGCCAGCTCTCGCTGGTGCTCCGCCGCCCGCCGGGCCGCGAGGCGTTCCCGGGTGACGTGTTCTACCTCCACAGCCGACTCCTCGAGCGCGCGGCCAAGCTCTCCAACGACCCCTCGGTCGTGGACGGCAAGACAATCTTCGCGCCGGGCGGCTCGCTGACCGCGCTTCCGATCATCGAGACGCAGGCCGGCGACGTCTC
>JBMTAR010000118.1:0-6464 GCA_049428925.1 Gemmatimonadaceae bacterium | reverse complement strand
GCTCGTACTCGAGCTGCGTGTTGAGGAGCATCGCCGCCTCGGTGCCGTACTCGTCCACCTGCACCGAGTGGTCGATCACAAGGTCGACGGGCTGCAGCGGATTGATCTTCGCCGGGTCGCCACCGAGCCCGGCGATCGCATCGCGCATCGCGGCGAGATCCACCACACAGGGCACGCCGGTGAAGTCCTGGAGGAGCACGCGCGCCGTGCGGAAGGCGATCTCCTGGTCGACCGAGGCCTTCACGTCCCAGCGGGCCATCGTCTCGACGTCAGCCTTCTTCACGAAGGCGCCGTCCTCGTTCCGCAGGAGGTTCTCGAGGAGGACCTTCAGCGAGAAGGGGAGGCTCGCGAGCGTGTTCCCCTCGAGTCCGCGGAGGGCGTCGAGCCGGTAATAGACGTAGGGGGTGCCGTCGACGGTGAGGGTGTCGCGGCTCTGGAAGGAATTGTGCGAGGTCATTGGGGGGAAAGGCGACAGAATGAGGCGGCATTCCCGTCAGCGCGGCGTCGACGGGCGACGTTAACTTCTGCGGGATGAAGCTAACACGTGGTGCGGTCTCCCTGCTCTGCGGGGTCTCGCTACTTGATGTCGGGTCGGCGGGCGCGCAGGCGCGGGCGCTCACGCTCGATGACGCGGTGCGCCGCGCCACATCGGCCTCCCCCGCGGCGGTCGCGGCGGTGGCTCGGCGACAGGAACTCGTCGGGCGCGCCCGGACCGATGCGCAGTGGGCGAATCCGTTGATCGAGCTCCGTCGGGAGAACGAGGGCGCGCCGATCCCGTATGATGATTTCGCGACGGTGACACTTCCCGTCGGCCTGACGGGGCGTCGGGTCGCGCTCCGCTCGGCCCTCGCCGCGACCCGCGAGCGCGCGAGTGCGGATTCGCTCGAGGTGGTGCGGGCCGCGGGGTTCGAGGCCGCGCGGGCGTGGTGGGCGTACTGGGCGGCCCGCGCCGAGGCGCGCATCGCGACGGAGCAGGCGTCGTTGCTCGACCGGATCGCCGGGCTCGACTCGCTCCGCGCCGCGGAAGGCGAACTCGCCGAGGCGAGTGCGTTCCGGATGCGCATCGAGGCGCAGCGGGGCCGACACGCGTCGGCGCAGGCCGCGGCCGCCGCGGCCCACGCACGCGCTCGACTCGCCGCGCTCGTGGATGAAGGGGACCCGGAGGCGATCGACGTCGGTGAGCCGTCGGACGCGTCCGCGGCGCTCCCGGTGGTCGCCGATGCGCTGGCGGCCGCGACGCGCGACCGACCCGACCTTCGTGCCGCGGTGGCGGCGGTGCGCGCCGCCGAGCGGCGGCGGACCGCCGAGCGGCTCGGGACTCTCCCCGATGTCGGGCTGACCGGCGGCTACAAGGGCACAGGCGGGTTCGAAACCGCGCTCTTCGGCGTGATGGTGACGGCGCCGGTCTTCAACACGAATGGCGGCAACCGCGAGCGTGCCGCCGGTGAATGGTTGATGGCCGATGCCGAACGTCGCGCGATCGAGCGTCGGGCCACGACGGAGGTGCGCGCCGCGCTCCTCGCGGCGCAGTTGATCGACGACGGGACCGCGGGATTCGATACGACCTTCGTCGCGCGGGCCGATGTCGTCGCCGCCGCCGCCGAGGCGGCGTACCGCGAGGGTGCCGCCTCTCTCATCGAATTGTTGGATGCTTTCCGGGCCGCCGCCGACGCGCGGACCGCCCGGGTGCGAGGCCTGCACGACCGTGCCCTCGCCCGACTCGACCTGCGGCGCGCGATGGGCGCGCCCGCCGTGGAGACCCCCTGATGCCGATGGTTCGTCGTTCGATTCTGCCGATGGGTGCGCTGCTGGGCGTGCTGACGGCCTGCGGTGGCACCCCGGAGGCCGCGACCGATGGCCCGGCCGTCGCCGACACCGCGCTCGTCGCACCGGAGGCGGTCGCGATCGCCGGGTTCGAGCTCGCGGGCGTCGCGGAGACCGCGTGGCGCGACGCCTGGCAGATGCCCGCACACGTCAGCCTCGACCCCGGGGCCACGCAGCCGCTCGGCAGCATCGTCGAGGGACGCGTGCTCGAGGTCCGTGTCTTCCCCGGCGACCGTGTGCGCCAGGGGGATATTGTCGCCGCGATCCACTCGCACGAGGTGATGGATGCGCGGCAGGCGCTCGCGGCGGCGCAGGCGGGGCGGATCACGGCGGATTCCGCCGCGACCGTCGCGGAGGCCGCGGCCGGTCGGGCGGAGCGGCTTCTTGCGGCCCGCGCGCTCAGCCCAGCCGAGGTCGAGCGCGCGAAGGCGGCCCGCGCGGCGGCCGTCGCGGCGCGCGCCGCGGCCCACGCGGAGCTCGAGCGCGCCGAGGCGATGATGTCGCATCTGCTCGGGGATGCGCCGGCGGCGGGGGTGGATGAGCACGCGGCACTGATCCGGGCCCCGTTCGACGGCATCGTCACTGGCCGGGAGGTGCAGCCCGGGCAGGTGGTGCTGGTGGGACAGCCGCTCGTGACCATCGCGCGGGAAGGGCGGCTCGGCATCCTGATGCATCTCCCCGAGGAGGCCGTCGCGAGTGTCGCGCGCGACGTCGCCGTGCGGTTCACTGTCCCCGCGTACCCCGACCGGATCTTCCGGGCGCGGGTGATGCGCATCGCCCCGGTGGTGGATTCCCTCAGCCGCGCGATGGAGGTCTGGGCCGCGATCGAGGGGGAGGGGCAGCGGCTGCTTCGCGCGGAGATGACCGCGAACGCGGAGCTCGAGGGGGCGCGCGGCGCGAGCGTCCTCGCTGTTCCCGCGGGGGCGATACAGGTGATGGATGGCGACACCGTCGTCGTCGTGGCGCGTCGCGTCGGTGACGGGATGCTGCTCGAGGCGCGCGCGGTGCGGCTCGGGCGCCGTTCGACCGACCGCGCTGAGATCCTCGGCGGCGTCGCCGTCGGTGATTCCGTGCTCGATCGCGGGGCCGCGATCGGGAAGGCGGAGCTGCTGAAGCGCCGCGCAGCCCGCGGCGGCGCGGGCGAATGAGGCGGCTCCTCGCCTTCTCGCTCCGCCAGCGCGCGTTCGTCATCGGTGGGGTGCTGTCGCTCGTCATCGGCGGGCTCTACGCGCTCACGCACATCCCCTTCGACGCCTTTCCCGACCTGACGGGGACCCGCGTCGAGGTCATCACCCCCGCGCCGGGGATGCCGCCGGAGGACATCGAGCGGCTCGTCACCTATCCCATCGAGTCGGCGCTGATGGGGATCCCCGGCGCCGAGGGGGTCCGCTCCGTCTCGAAGCAGGGGCTCTCGCTGGTGATGGTCGCCTTCCCCGACAACGTCGACATCTACTTCGCCCGCACGTTGGTGCAGCAGCGCCTCGCCGACGCCAAGGGCGCGCTCCCCGCGGGGATCGAGGCGGGGCTGGGGCCCGTCACCACGCCGATGGGGGAGCTCTACCAGTACACCGTCACGAGCGACTCGCTGACGCTGACGGAGCTGAAGACCCTCCACGATTACACGATTCGCCCGCGACTGCGCACCGTCCCCGGGGTCTCGGAGGTGAACTCGTGGGGCGGGTTCGTCGAGCAGATCCACGTGCAGGTCGATCCCGCGAAGCTCGCGGTGCGCGAGCTCACGCTCGCCGAGGTGCACGAGGCGCTCGAGGCGAACAACCGGACCTTCGGCGGCGCGTATGTGGAGACCGCGGGGGAGCGCTTCACCATCCGCGGCGTCGGGCGCGCCGAGACGCGCGACGAGATCGCGCGGATGGTGGTGGCGCAGCGGGGTGGGGCGCCGGTGCTCGTCCGTGACGTGGCGACGGTGGTCACCGGGGCGCTCCCGCGCTTCGGCGTGGTGACGCAGGACGGGACGGGGGAGGTCGTCACCGGGATGGTCCTCAAGTTGAAGGGGGCCGATTCGCGCCGGGTGATCGACGCCGTCACCGTGAAGCTCGACGAGATCCGCGCAAACCTGCCGGCCCACGTCCGCGTCACGCCGTTCTACGACCAGACGCAGCTCGTGCGGCGCACGACCCACACGATCGCGAAGAACCTCATCGAGGGCGGGCTCCTCGTCATCGCGGTGCTCTTCCTGTTCCTGCGGAACGTCCGCGCCTCGCTCATCGTCGCGTCGGTCATTCCGCTCTCGATGCTCATCGCCTTCGGCGGGATGGCGGTCTTCGGCTATTCCGCCAACCTGATGAGCCTCGGCGCGCTCGACTTCGGGCTGATCGTCGACGCCTCCGTGGTGATGGTCGAGAACTTCGTGCGGCGCCTCGAACGGCAGCAGGCCGGGGACCGCGACCGACTCTTCTTGGACGCGGCGGTCGAGGTCGGCCGTCCCATCCTCTTCGGCATCGCGATCATCGTGGCGGTCTACATCCCGATCTTCGCGCTCGACGGGATGGAGGGCCGGATGTTCAAGCCGATGGCCTTCACCGTGGTGACGGCGGTGCTCGGCTCGCTCCTGCTCGCGCTCACCTACGTCCCGACGGTCTCCCACCTCCTGCTGCGGCACGCCCACGAGCAGCCGAACCGCTTCTTCGATCGGCTCCGCGACGCGTACGGGCGTGGGCTCGACTGGGTCTTCGCGCACGCCCGTCCCGTGGTGGCCGGCGCCGTCACGCTCGTGGTCGCGGCGCTCGCCTCCTTCGGCTGGATCGGCACCGAGTTCATGCCGAAGCTCGACGAGGGGAATATCCTGATCACCACGCGTCGGCTGCCGAGCATCTCGCTCGACGAGGCCAAGCGCCTCTCCTCGGCGGTGGAGCAGATCCTGCGGCGCTTCCCGGAGGTCATCACCGTCGTCACGAAGGAGGGGCGCCCCGATCTCGCGACCGAGGCGATGGGGCTCTTCGAGGGGGACACCTACGTGATCCTCAAGCCGCAGGAGGAGTGGACGACCGCGACGGACCGCGAGGGCCTCGTCGCCGCCTTCGACTCCGCCCTCGCCGTGGTACCCGGGCTTCAGACCTCGTTCACGCAGCCGCTCGCGATGCGGCTCGACGAGGCGGAGAGCGGGATCCGCACCGACCTCGGCATCAAGGTGATCGGGCCTGATCTGGCGCAGAATGAGGCGCTCAGCGAGCGGATTCGCACGATCGTCGCCGGGGTGCAGGGCGCCGCGGACGTCGAGGTCGAGATCGCCGAGGGGAGCGGGCAGTATCGCGTCGAGATCGACCGCGCCGCGCTCGCGCGGCACGGGGTCTCGGTCGCTGAGGTGCAGGACGCCCTCGACCTCGCGACCGGAATGCGCACCGCGACGGAGCTTGTCGATGGACCGCGCCGTATCGGCGTCGCGGTGCGGCTCACCCCCGCGGCGGCCGCCGATCTGGAGGCGCTCCGTCGGCTCACCGTGCGGACTGCGACCGGTGGGCTCGTGCCCGTGGGGTCGCTCGCCCGCCTGACGCCGGTGATGGGGCCGGAGCTCATCGCCCACGAGGACGCGCAGCGACGGACGCTCGTGATGGCGAACGTCCGCGGCCGAGACCTTGGCAGCTTCGTCGCCGAGGTCCGCGCGAAGGTGGCGGCCGGCGTGCGGCTGCCCTCGGGGGTCTTCCTCGAGTGGGGTGGTCAGTACGAGAACCAGCAGCGCGCGCTCGGCCGGCTCGGCGTCGTCGTGCCGGCGGCCCTTTTGCTGATTTACCTGCTGCTCTTCCTCTCGTTCCGGTCGGTCACGCAGGCGGGCCTCGTGCTGCTCAACGTGCCGTTCGCCCTCGTGGGCGGCGTCGCAGCGCTCTGGCTGCGCGGCCTCAACCTGAACCTCTCCGCGAGCATCGGGTTCATCGCCCTCTTCGGGATCGCGGTGCTGAACGGGGTGGTGCTCGTCGAGCACCTCAATCATCTGCGCGACGAGGGGCGTGACCTCGACGAGGCCGTGCGCGAGGGGGCGCTCGATCGGCTCCGGCCCGTGCTGATGACCGCGCTCGTCGCGAGCCTCGGCTTCGTCCCGATGGCGCTCTCCCACAGCGCGGGGAGCGAGGTGCAGCGCCCGCTCGCCACCGTCGTGATCGGCGGGCTCCTCACCTCCACGGTGCTCACGCTCTTCGTGCTGCCGATGGCGTATCGCGCGCTGACGCGGTGGGAGACGGCGCGTGACGCACGCCTCGCGGCCGCGGACGTCGCGCGCGAGGCGGCGTGGGAGGCCGGTCGGTGAGCACGGAGAGCTCGGTGCGCGCGGTCGGGGGGGACGCTGCGGGCGCCGCCGCGCGCGCCGCGGGCCGGCCGATCGTCGCGCTCGAGAGTTCGGTCCTCGCCCAGGGGCTCCCCATCCCCGCGAACCGCGAGGCGGAGCGACGGATGTGCGATGCCGTGGTCGCCGGCGGAGCGGTCCCCGCCGTCACCGCGGTGGTGCGGGGCGTCCCCACCCTCGGCCTCGCCGGGAAGGACCGCGAACGGTTCCTCGCGCGCGACGGCGTCGCGAAGGTTTCGGCGCGTGACCTCCCCGTGGCGATGGCGCAGGGGCGCGACGGCGCGACGACCGTCGCCGCGACAGAAAGGAGGGTTCGGGGGCGTGCCACGATGCTGAGAAACTCCAC
>JBMTAR010000117.1:0-6491 GCA_049428925.1 Gemmatimonadaceae bacterium | reverse complement strand
GCGTCCGGTGATTCCACCACCACAGCGCGGCTCGATTCCGCCACGGTACGCGCGGCGTATCACGGCGCGATTCGCCCCGAGCGCGCCACCTTCTATGTGGTCGGTGATATCACCCTCGACGAGGCGCGTACGGCGCTCGACCGCCGCTTCGGTGGCTGGCGAGCGACGGGCGAGGAGCGCCGACCGGCGCCGGTGCTGGTCACCGCACGCCGCGCCTCGGGCGTGCAGCTCATCCTCGTCGACAAGCCCGGCGCCGCGCAGTCCGTCATCAACGTGGTAGCTCCAGGCGTCGAACGCACCACCGGCGACTTCGCCGCCATCGAGGTGATGAACACCATCCTCGGCGGCTCCTTCTCCTCGCGCCTCAACACGCTCCTCCGCGAGACGAAGGGCTACACCTACGGCATCTCGTCAGGCTTCAGCTACCGACCGTTGCCGGGCCCCTTCACCGTCTCCACCGCGGTGCGCACCGACGTCACCGATAGCGCGCTCGTCGACATCTTCCGCGAGCTGCGCACCATCCGCGAGACACCGGTGACCAACGCCGAGCTCGAACGGGCGAAGGCGTATCTCGGTCTCGCCGTCCCCGGTGATCTCGAAACCATCGGCCAGGTGGCCTCCGAGGTCGCGACGCTCGCGCTCTGGAACCTGCCGATCGACTATCTCACGGAGTATGTGCAGCGCGTGGGTCAGGTCACCGCGGCGGATGTGCAACGCGTCGCGCGCGCCTTCGTACCGGCGGAGAACGCCTGGGTGATCGTCGTCGGGGATCTCGCGAAGGTTCGCGCACCGATCGAGCGACTCGGCCTCGGGAACATCACCGTGCGTGAGGTCGGGTCGCTGACGCGCTAGCCACCGAGGGCTCGACGGGATCACGACACATCGAGCGCAGCACGTTGAACGGGGCGGAACCCTCTCGAGGGTCCCGCCCCGTCGTCGTCACGCCGGCTTTGTGTACTCCGCCGAGATGATCGACTTCAAGCCGCCGCGCACATTGAAATCCCCCACGATCTTCATCGACCGCGGCTGTGCCTTCGCCACCAGATCATCGAGGATCCGGTTCACCACCCGCTCGTAGAAGATCCCGTCGTTGCGGAAGCTCCACAGATAGAGCTTGAGGCTCTTCAGCTCGAGGCAGACGACGTCGGGCACATACGTGATGTTGATCGTCGCGAAGTCCGGTGCACCACCCTTGAGCAGGGCGAGCTCCGCCGCGTCGGTCTCGATCCCGCCGAGCGGGCAGAGCGACGTGAACTCCGGCGTCGTCATGAAGATCTCGTAGTCCCGGTCCGCGTACGGGTTCGGGAAGGTCTCGAGCAGTTCGGGCTGTGGCATCGGTAGGGACTCAGCGATCGCGCAGTCGGCGCGAGTGATCGTCGAGGACGCGGCGCTCCTCGTCGGTGAGATGATCGATCCCCTCGGCGGAGATCTTGTCGAGGATCGCGTCGATGCTCGGCGGGGCCGGGCGCGGCGGTTCCGCGACGGGTCGCTCGACCTGCGCGGCGGTCGCACGGGCGGCCTGTTGCGGGGCAGCCCGTCGGTCCGGTGACGGCGCGACCCGCTCGGTCGGCTCCGCCACCTCAGGCTCCGTCGGACGAAGCGGCACCACACGACGCCCGCCACGGGGCATCAGGAACCAGACCGCGGCGAGGCCGCCAAGATGCGCGAGGAATCCCGGTCCCGTCTCCAGGCCGGTCAAGGTGAGGATCCCCGCGACAATCGCGGTGAGCCACCGCCCCCGAAGCGGAAAACGCCCGAAGAGGAGATGGGCGTCGTCCCCCCAGCGCATCGTGTACGCGCCGAGCACCCCGTACGCCGCGGACGACGCACCGAGCCACGCCCCACTCGATCCGGTGAGGAGATGCGCGCTCCACCCGGTCAGCGTCGCGAGCGCGAGGAGCCGACCATATCGCATCGCGGTGAACGCACGCTCCAACCGGAGACCGAAGAGCCCGATCACATACAGGTTGAGCACCAGGAGCGCGAGGTCCGGCTGCACCCACGGATGCGTGAACAGCGTCCACCACCGTCCCTGCACCGGCGCATCCTTTGTGAACGCCGCCCACGCCTGCAGGTCGGCCGGCATCACAGCCGTCCACTGCATCACCTGCACAAAGGCGAGCGCGAGAAGGAGACGAAGGGTCATCGGTGGTATTACCGCGCGGCGGCCTGCGCGATCCGCTCGCAGAGCGTCGGGAAGTCCATTCCCATCGCCGCGGCAGCCTGCGGCACAAGACTCGTCCCCGTCATCCCGGGGAGCGTGTTCGCCTCGAGACAGTAGAGGCCGTCGATCGGATGCAGGCGGAAGTCGATGCGCGCGCAACCGGCGAGCTTGAGCGCGTGATACGCCGCCATCGCCTGCCGCTGCGCTTCGTCCCGCACGGCATCCGGAATCGCCGCCGGGAAGATCTCCTCGGCCATTCCCGGGGTGTACTTGCACTCGTAGTCGTAGAGCTCGTGCTTCGGGATGATCTCGCCCACCGGCATCGCGGCCTCGTCGAGCACGCCGACCGTGAGCTCACGCCCCGGCACGAAGGCCTCGAGCATCACCTCGTCATCGTGCCGGAAGGCCTCGGTGACGGCGGGCGCGAGCTCGGCGGCCGCCTTCACCACGGTGAGGCCGACGGTGCTGCCCTGCTTGGAGGGCTTCACGACGAGCGGGAGTCCGAGCGCGGCGATCATCTCCTCGGTGAACGCGGGGACGGTCCAGTCCGTGCCGTCCCCGGTGCGGACCATCCGCCAATTCGCCGTCGGGACGCCTGCCGCCCGGAAGAGCTGCTTCGAGAGGTCCTTGTCCATCGCGAGCGCGCTCGCGAGGTGTCCGCTCCCCGTGTACCGCACGCCGGCCAAGTCGAAGAGCGCCTGGATGGTGCCATCCTCGCCCGCGCCCCCGTGCAGCGCCATCCACACGACCTCCGCGGCCCGCGCTTCGGGGAGGATCGCGAGCGGGTCGTCGCCGGGATCGGCGGTGGTGACGTCGTGCCCCTTGGCGCGGAGCGCCTCGGCCACGCGCGCGCCGCTCGCGAGCGAGACCTCGCGTTCCGCGGACGCGCCGCCGAGGAGGACGAGGATCCGCATCGTCACCGCGCCATCAGGAACTGCAGGAGGTCGCTGCGCGTGATGATCCCCTGCACGGTGCCGTGGTCGCGCACGAGGAGGGCGGGGTTGTTGCGACCGAGGAGCTTGACGGCGGCATCGGCAGGCATCCCCGCATCCACCACAGGAAACGGCGCATCCATCACATCGGCCACAGTGCGCTCGAGCACCTTGCTGTCCTCGAGGCCGCGCACACTGAGCACGTGCTCGCTGACCGAGCCGACGCAGTTGCTCCCATCCATCACCGGGAGCTGCGAGATGTCGTGCAGACTCATCAGGCCGAGCGCCTGGCGCACCGAGGCGCCGGGCGCGGTGCTGACGATGGCCGGCGCCGACCCGGTCTTGGCCCCGAGGAGCTGACCGAGCGTCGCCTTCTCGGGCTCGAGGAGCTGGTTCTCGCGCATCCACTCGTCGTTGAAGACCTTCGAGAGGTAGCGCTCGCCGGTGTCGCAGAGCACCGTGACCACACAGGCGTCGGGATCATTGATGCGGCGCGCCACAGAGAGCGCGGCGTGGGCGATGAGGCCGGCGGAGCCGCCGACGAAGATCCCTTCCTCGCGGGTGAGCCGGCGCGCCATCGTGAAGGCGTCGCGATCGCTGACCGTGATGTAGTCGTCGATGACACTGAGGTCGAGGGCGCCGGGGACCTTGTCCTGGCCGATTCCTTCGACCTTGTACGGGGCTCCCTGAGGCTTATTTGCGCCATTAGAGCGCCATACTTCAGCCAGAATCGAGCCAACTGGGTCAGCTCCGACGATCTGGATATTCGGATTCTTCTCCTTCAGGTACTTCCCGGTTCCGCTGATTGTCCCGCCGGTCCCCGCCCCCGCCACGAAGTGCGTGATCCGCCCCTCCGTCTGCTCCCAGAGCTCGGGACCGGTGCTCGCGTAGTGCGCCGCCGGGTTCGTCAGGTTGTAGAACTGGTTCGCGAGCACCGCGTTCGGCGTCTCGCTCGCGATCCGCTTGGCCATCGACGTGTAGCTGTCGGGATGTTCGGGCGGCACCGCCGTCGGCGTGATGATCACCTCGGCGCCGAACGCCTTGAGGAGCCGCACCTTCTCCTGCGACATCTTGTCCGGCATCGTGAAGACGCACTTGTAGCCCTTGAGCGCCGCCGCGATCGCGAGCCCCACGCCGGTGTTGCCGCTCGTCCCCTCGACGACCGTGCCGCCCGGCTTCAGCTCGCCGGACTGCTCGAACGCCTCTATCATCGGGAGCCCGATGCGGTCTTTCACACTCCCGCCGGGATTGAAGAACTCCGCCTTGCCGTACACCGGCGTGCGGATCCCCTGTGTCACGCGGGTGAGCCGGATGAGCGGGGTCCACGCGATCGTCTCGAGGACGTTCGCATAGGGGCGGCGATGCCGGAGATGGTCGGTCATATCGGGTCTCGACAGGGGGAGATGGCGAAAGCTAGCCGCGCCCTCCCTCGCGCGCGGCGGTGGTGAGCTCGGCCAGCAGGGCGAGCGCCTGCATCGGCGTCAGGGTGTCGGGATCGAGGGCGCGGAGGCGCGCCCGCAGTGCTTCTGCCGCAGGGTCGGGGGCAGCAGTGAACAGCGCGAGTTGATCCGGTGTCGCGCTCGGCTTCACGGCCGCGCTCAGCTCCGCGGTCGCGGGTCGCACCGCGCGGCGCGTGGTGCCCGTACGCGTCACGTCGGGCGCGGTCGCACCATCCTCCGCGGTGGGCGCCACCGACTCCTGCTCCAGGTGCCGCAGCAGTTCGCGCGCCCGCGTGATCACCGGCGAGGGCAACCCTGCGAGACGCCCCACCTCGATGCCGTACGACCGGTCCGCCCCGCCCGGCTGCAACCGATGCAGGAAGAGGATCTGCTCCCCCACCTCGCGCACCGCGACGTTCGCGTTCCGCACCGCCGGCAACCGCTCGGCGAGCTGCGTGAGCTCGTGATAGTGCGTCGCGAACATCGTGCAGCACCCCACCTGATCGTGCAGGTGCTCCGTCACCGCCCAGGCGATCGAGAGGCCGTCCCAGGTCGCGGTGCCGCGGCCGATCTCGTCGAGGAGCACGAGGCTCCGCGCCGTCGCCGTGTGCAGGATGGCGCTCGTCTCCGCCATCTCCACCATAAACGTCGACTGGCCGCGCACGAGGTTGTCGCTCGCCCCGACGCGCGTGAAGACGCGGTCCGTGACCCCCACGCGCGCCGCGCTCGCGGGAACGAAGCTCCCCATCTGTGCCATCAGCACGAGGAGCCCGATCTGCCGGAGGATCGTGCTCTTCCCCGCCATGTTCGGCCCGGTGAGGATGATCATCCGCGCCTCGGGCGAGAAGGTGACGTCGTTCGGCACGAACTGGTCGCGCGGCATCATCCGCTCCACCACGGGATGCCGCCCGCGCATGATCTCGAGCCCAGGCGTGTCGTCCACCACCGGCCGCACATACCCCTCCTGCGCCGCCACCTCCGCGAGCGCGGCGAGGACGTCGAGCTGCGCGCACCGGCGCGCGATCCCCTGCAGGCGCGCGACCTGCGCACCCACACGCGCGCGCAGCCCCTCCACCAACTCGCGCTCGAGCGTCTCCATCCGCTCGGTCGCGTGCAGCACCTTCTCCTCGAACTCCTTCAGCGCCGGAGTGATGTACCGCTCGGCACCGGTCAACGTCTGCCGCCGCTGGTAATCCGCGGGGACGAGGTCCTTGTTCGCGTTCGTGATCTCGATGAAATATCCGAACACGCGGTTGTAGCCGACCTTGAGCGAGGCGATCCCGGTGCGCGCGCGCTCCTCCGCCTGCAGCGCGGCGATCGCGTCCTTGCCCCCCGCAGCGATGGCGCGGAGTTCGTCGAGCGTCGCATCGACGCCGGGCGCGACCGTCTCCCCATCGCCGTACGCGAGGGGAGGCCGCGCGACGATCGTCCGCTGCAACTCGGCCGCGAGCTCCGTCGCGTCATCCCACGCGTCGAGCACCTCGGTCAGCACGCCCGTCGGCACCGTGGCCGTCGACGTCGACACCGCGCCCCGCACGGCGGGGAGTCGCGCGAGGGAATCGCCGAGCGCGCGGAGGTCGCGGGGCGTCGCGCGGAGCGCGGCGGTGCGCCCGGCGAGCCGCTCGATGTCGCGCACACCGTCCAACGCCTCGCGGAGCGCCGCACGCGCGAGGCCATCCCCCACGAGCGCCGCGACGGCATCGAGCCGCGCGGTGATCGCCGCCACCTCGGTGAGGGGCGCGAGGATCCATTGCCGCAGGAGGCGCGCGCCCATCGGCGTCTGCGTGCGGTCGAGGACACCGAGCAGGGTGCCGGTGGTGTCGCCGCTCGCGCGCAGCGACTCCACGAGTTCGAGGTTGCGACGCGTCATCTCGTCGAGCGGCATCGTGCCGCCTGGCCGAGCCAGCACGGGCCGCGCGAGATGCGGGACCCCACCGGGTTGCAGTTCCTTCAGGT
>JBMTAR010000116.1:0-6857 GCA_049428925.1 Gemmatimonadaceae bacterium | reverse complement strand
GTGACGCGAAGATCGGCACGATCTACGAGGGGACGAGCAACATGCAGCTGCAGACCATCGCGAAACACATTTTGAGCTGAATGCCCAAGGATTTCTCCTGGAGACTCTTGGCAGGCAGCCGACCTACGCGACCAAACCAAGATTCGCCCGAACCTGACCAGTGAGTGCGAGCGGGTCTACTTGTCGCCCATTCCGATCAAGGAGCCGTTGCTTTCCACGGTTGTCCCAGTGCACGCCTGTAATGCCACATCCGGAGACACGGAGATAGACTTCTCTCACATCTGGAATGAGTGGACCCGATTGCCGAAACACACGAAGGGCGAACGAGGAGCACGATTCCTGATAGATGCACGTCCTGCGATGCAATCGTCGGCCGAAGCGCCGATACAGGATCACCAACGCGATCATTACCCAGCGCCCTACGGTATTCGTCACGCGGTAGTCTTCACTGCCGTTCCGGAGGCAAACAGCTCGATGAAATTTGACGCCTGATTGTTGTTCCCGCCGAGGAACCCAGAGACGACCTGCAACGTCTCGATCGATACACGATGCTCAAAGCGCGCTCCAATGACCGCATCCCCACCTGCTTCGACGGCCGCAGCCAGCAAGGCCTCCTCCGCGCGCTTGTAGAGTTGATTGGGGGATACCCGGACGCGAACGGTCGCAGGTCCTCCACAACCGCCGCATCCCTGCTTGGGAGCCGCTGCGCTGTCGCGATCGTCGACGATTGCACCCACGATTCGCACAATCTTGTAGCTACCGCGCAAATCTCCGGTTGTGACCATTGAGTTCCTCTGTCACTCTGAAGGTTGAAACGACACACGATTTTCGCAAACGGTATCGCCGGTCAACAAATTAAGTCAAGCGGTCGCTTACGGAGCTTCCCCACCGTAACGGGCTATAACGCCTATAACGCAGTCGAAGATGCCCTCTTGCCTTCTGACGTGCCTCCTCACGTCTGAAAGACCGAGTGGCTGGAACACGTTAGCTATCCTGCATAATCGTGCGGACATCAGGATCGAGTTGACCCGTCGCACGATCCCGCGTAAGCCACGAGACGCCTAGAAACACCACGAGCGAAGTCACGAGCGTGACGCCCGTGACGGTGATTCCCTGCGGTACCGTCAGCCGCTCGGTCCAGACGAACCACTCGAGCACAACTGTGAGTGTGAGTCCCGTGGCGATTGAGGCCAGCGCGCCCTCGCGGGTGGCCCCGGTCCAGTTGAGCCCGATCGCCAGTGCGGGAACCAGCGTGGACGCGAAGAGACCGTAGCCCAGGATCCCCAGGAAGGCGACGAGGAGCCCCGCCTGCTGCGCGAGGAGGGCCGCCAGGACCGCGATCACGACGGTCCAGAGGCGTCCAATCGTGAGCTGACGAATGGGCTCGCGCCCGAGCGCACGCGGGAGATCGTGCGTGAGCGCCGCCGCCCCGATGCTCAGGAATGAATTCACCGTGCTCATGATCGCCGCCGCGACTCCGGCGAAGACGAGCGCCGAGAGCACAACGGGCACGAAGCGGAGGAGGAACTGCGGGGTGGCGTCGTCCGGTGAGGCGAGGGGTGCCATCGCCCCGCGCACCACGAGCGCCTTCACGGCGACGCCGACACCGACGAAAAGCAACTGTGCGAGCAGCATCGCGATCGTCATGAGGACCGGGTACCACTTCAGCCGCGCGATGTCGCGGAGCATGTAGTACTTGTGCGCGATCTGCGGCTGCCCGAGCGAGCCGACGGCGAAAACGAAGAAGAACGAGAGTGCGGTCATCGCCCCGCGCGTCCCCCACGGCCCGAGCAGCGCAGGGTCGGCGGCCTCGATTGTGCGCGTGATCGCCGGGAGCCCACCACCGGCATCAAGCGCGAAGAGAAAGACCGCTGCCGAGGCGACCGCCATCACCACACCCTGAAAAACATCAGTGTAGATCCCGGCGAGGATCCCGCCACTCACCGAATAGGCGAGGGTGACCGCGGTCCCGATCCAGATTCCGGGCCCGAGCCCGGTGGCGAAGAGGGCGTCGATCACGACGCCGAGCGCCAGGGCGTTGGTCGCGACGTAGCCGATGACCCCGGCGAGGATGGCGACGGCGCTGAGTCCCTGCGCCGCCGGCGAGCGGTAGCGCGCGGCGAGCGCATCGGGAACGGTCAGGAGCCCCCGGGCCCGCCCGAGCCGGTGCATCCGCGTGCCGAGCACCCAGGCGCCGAGGGTGTTCGTCACGCCCGCGGGCAGGATGATGAAGACGGCGGTCATCCCGATGCCGTACACGAGCCCGGGGCCGCCGATGAAGGCGAAGCCGCTCAGCGTGGAGGCCATCGCGGCGATCGCGAAAGGGATGAGCCCGACGCCACGTCCCGCCACGAAGAAATCGTCCGCGGTCTTCGTGCGCCGCGCAGCCCACACCGCGATCGCCGCGCAGATCGCGAAGTAGGTGATCCCCACCAGTTCACGCATCGTCGCGCGGCGCCTCGGCGGGCATTACCTCGGAATCGAAGGCGCGCGCATAGGCGATCGGGAGGACCACCATCGGCATCGCGCCCACGAGGAGCAGGAGAATCGCCGTCGCCCGTGGCAGCCCGAGGAGCAGCGGGCCACCCGCGACCGGCGGCGGCAGGAGCAGGACCGCGAGGAACCCCGCCGCCATCCCACCGAAGACCCATCGCACCGTGCGTGTGAGCACCGGCATCGCCCGACCGCGCCGGACGCTCGCGAGCTGTGCGAGCCCGGCGAGGACGGCGATGCTGCCGAGCGCCATCAGCATCGGGACCGCGGGCGAGGCGACGCCGAGGAGGACCCCGACGTACGCCGCGACGATCCCGACGAGCCCGACGACGAGCGCGATCACATCGTCGGCCGGCTCGGTGCGATGAGCCCGTTGAACACCAGCTTGAAGGTGCCGTGCGGCTGCGCCCGGAAGAGCGCCTCCGGCCCGATCAGACGCACGAGCCCCTTGCCGACGCGCGCGTCTGCGGCGGCGACACCGCCCTCGAGGTAGTTCTGGCCCCAGGCCCAGCCACTGCGGAGCGGCGAGGCACCATCGAACCAGAGGAGCGGGGTCACACCACGCGCGGCCGCATCCGGCGCGAGCCGGAAGACGGGGCTGTTGTCGAACATCACGATCGCCCGGCGGCCCATCCCGACGGCGCCGGCGGCGGTGCTGTCGACGGCGACCTCGAGGAGGGAGCCCGGCACATAGAACTTGCTGCTCCCGAGTTCGCGCTCCCCGCCCTCGGGCGTGCGCTCCACCAGGTGGTTCGTGAGCGGCAGGCCGAAATGATCGGCGATGTTCGTCGAGCTCCCGATGGTGATCACGGTGCCCCCACGCTCGACGAACCGCTTCAGCTCGGGAATGGTACGGTCCTCGGAGATACTGCCAAGCATCCGGCGCATCTCGGGCGGGAGCCCCTCAGCGGTGGCGCCCGACGCACCGAGGCCGCGCGGTGCGGGTCCGCCCGCGCGCTTCGCCGGGATGGCCCCGTCGACGAAGACGAGTGCGTCGAACCGCGCCTCGAGGTTCCCCGCATCGAGGTCCTGCGGGTAGACGACCTCGAAGGGGAACTCGTACTGCTCGAGGAGCCAGCGGGTCCAGCCCGAGGGCATCGAGCCGCCGTACCGATCCCAGAGGCCGATGCGCATCGCCTTGACCGGCGTGGCACCACTCATGCTGCCGGCCCCGAAGGAGAGCCCGAGCTCGCGCGCGGCGCGCTCGACGATGGGACGGCTCGTCCCAGAGTTGGTGATGAGCCAGGTCCCATCGGCGCGGCGGGCGACGGAGGCACCGGCCTTGAGGAGCCGGTTCACCACGACGAAGGCGTCGTTGTAGGCAGGGGAGAGGGTCCAGGTACCCCCACTCGCGACACGGCCGGGGGCCGGCGTCACGCGCTGCAGCGGTCCGATCCGCTCGAGCGCCCCCGACACATCCTCAAAGACACGGTCGAAGCGCACGCCCATCTGCAGGGCGAGGGTCCACCCGGCATTGTCGTACGGCGGGGTGGGCGCGCCGCCCGGCACCCGGAAATCGTTCGGGTGATCCTGCGGCTCGAACATGTCGAGCACGTGCGCCCCGAAGGCCTGAGCCGTCTTCACCACGAAGGAACCGATTGGATAGGTCGTGCCGCCGACGGTGATCGGCGCCGTCGCGCGGTGGACGTCGATGCCGTTCTTCTGCAACGCGACGATGAACTTCACCGCCGTGGGGAAATCAGCCTGATCGGCGGCGAGGACGTAGGCCCGCGGATCCCGCTTGGCGGGATCGTTCAGGGCCGCCATGAGCGACTGCGCCGCGGCGCCCGAGCGGGACTGCCCGGCCCCGCCACCACCGGCGAGGAAGTCCATCGGATCCTCACCCCCAGCCGCCTGGCCGGCGCGCTGGCGGTTCTCGCGCGCGATCTGCGCCTGCAACGCCTCGATCCGCCGCGGCCAGACGGTCCAGCTGTCACGCTGGCCCTGCAGGATCCGGTCGTTCCCCATCTTCCAGATGTTGAAGAGGAAGTGCTCCCGGTTGCGCGAAACGACATCGAGCACCGCGCGGTTGGCGGTCACTGAATAGTCGATCGACTGCCGGAACTTCCAGACGCCGGGCCGCACGGGGAGCGGGAGGTCGGCGCTCGGGAGCTGGCGGTTCGCGATGAACGGGATCTCGATCGGGGTCGGGTTGCCGATGGTCTCCGTCAGGAGCCCGATCATGTTGTGGAAGTAGACCGTGGTGCGGAGCCCGCCGTTCCACCAGGTGGAGTAGCCGGCGCCGGACCGCATCACGACGCCCCCCTTCTCCTCGGCGACGAAGCGGTTGTGCATCGCGCCGCCGACGACGTCGAGCCCCGTCTTGATCAGCGGGTGGATGTTGTAGTTCATCGGGTCGCGGAACGGCGGTGCGAACATCACCGTCCCCGCGGGGCCGGTCTGGTGATGGTTGTACATCACCTGCGGATACCACTCCGTGTACAGCACCCGGTTCATGTTCTCGGACTCGGGCTGCGCGGCGAGGTAGAAGTCGCGGTTGTTGTCGTGCCCGATGTACTTCTGATACAGCCGTGGGATGTTGGTGTTGCGCTTCCGCGGGTCGGTCTCGCGCATGTACCAATCGCTGACCAGCTCCATCCCGTCCGGATTGGCGTGCACCATCACGATGATGAGGTCGTCGCGGAAGCGGCGCGTCTCGGGATCGTCCCCCGACACGAGCTGCCAGTTGCTCTCGATCAGCTGCTGGGCGCCGAGCACCTCGGTGGCGTGCAGGCCGCCGTCGATCCAGACGATGCCCTTCCCCTCGCGCGCCAGCTCGCGCGCCTGCGCCTCGGTGATCCCCTCCGCCCGCGCGAGCTGCTCGGCAATCCGCCGGTACCGCTCGCGGTTGCGCAGGTTCTCCGGGCTCGAGACGATCGCCATCAGCTGCGGCCGCCCCTCCGCCGTGACCCCGATCGTGTCGAGGTCCATCCGGTCTGATTCGGTCGCGAGTTTCTGCCAGTACGCGACGAACTTCGAGTAGTTGGGGAGTACGTAGTCCGCGCCGATCTCGTGTCCGAAGAACTCGCGGGGCGAGGTCAGGCGGGGCTGGGCGAGCGACGGCGTGGCGAGGAGAGCGGCCAGCGCGAGCGCGCGACGGAGGGGGGTCAGGTCCATCGGGAAGCTCCGTGACGGAGGAGGGTGGATTCCGGCGTGAATTCTACGCCCCCGGCACGGCTGACGCTGGCGGGGTCCGGCGCCGCCGGGTCCATCGTGCGCCAGCGAGGGGGCCGATGCGACAGACCGCCCGGGGAGCGATCTTCCGGATTCTCCCTCAGCCCCGCCTCGCCGATGCGCGCGCTCCGACTCCTCCTCGCCACGTTCACCCTCCCCCTCGCCGCGCAGATCCCGACGGCGGAGTTCGCGGCCAGGCGCGACGCGCTCGCCGAGGCACTCCCTGACGGCGTCTTCCTCGCCCTCGGCGCGCCCGCGCCGAATCCCGACTTCATCCCATTCCATCAGGACCCCTACCTCTTCTATCTCACTGGCTTTGATGAGCCCGGGGCGGCCCTCGTCCTGGTGAAGCAGGGCCGCGAACGCCGCGCACTGCTCTTCGTGCAAGGGAAGGACCCAGCGCGGGAGGTCTGGACCGGCGAACGGCTCGGCGTGGCGGGGGTCGCACCCGCGCTCGGTCTCGACGGACGCGACGCCGCGAACCTGGCGACCGTCCTCGACTCCCTGCTGCGTCGCATCCCGCGACTGCAGGTCACGGGGAACATCGGGCGGCAGATGACGGAGCGCTCGGGGCACGACCAGTTCGTTGACGCCCTGCGCGCCGCGACGCCGGGGCTTGAGGTCTCCGACGCGCGCCGCACCGTGGACCGTCTCCGCGGTCGCAAGAGCGCGGCGGAACTCGAGCGGCTGCGGATCGCGGGCGAGATCTCAGCGCGCGGGCATCTCGCGGCGTGGGCGTCGGTCGCCCCAGGGGTCCCGGAGTATGTGCTGCAGGCAGCGGCCGAGGCGTCGTGGCGACGCGAGGGCGGGGATGGGCCGTCGTACGGCTCCATCGTCGGATCGGGCCCCAACGCGACGACGTTGCACTACAACCGCGACGATCGCATCGCGCAGGCGGGCGAGCTGATCGTGATGGACCTCGCCACCTACTTCGACGGCTACGCCGCAGACCTCACGCGGACCGTACCGGTGAGCGGTCGCTTTTCCCCCGAGCAGCGCGCGATCTACGAGATCGTGCTGGCGGCGCAGCTGGCGGCCGAGCGACAGGTGCGCGTCGGCGGCCCCTCACGGGCGATGTCGGATTCCGCGTCGGCGGTGCTCGCGGCGGGGCTCACCCGGCTGGGGCTCATCGAGTCCCCGACCGCGACGTACGACTGCGGCAGCGCCGAGCAGCCGCGCGAGTGCCCGCA
>JBMTAR010000115.1:0-6857 GCA_049428925.1 Gemmatimonadaceae bacterium | reverse complement strand
GAGAACCCCATCGGCACGGTGAGGGCGGGCCAGCCGAGTGACGGGCTCAGTCCGCGATTGTCCCCGCGGCCGTAGCCGTCGACCGCTCGCGCGTTCGTGAGCGCGTCGGCGGGGATCACCGCCGGCGGCGCATCGTACGTGGCGTAGATCAACGCGTCGAGTTGCAGGTCGGCCATCACCTTGAGCAGCGCGACCCGTTGCGCCTCGCGGTACTGCAGCACGGCGCCGTAGTCAGCCTCCGAGGTGCTGCGCCCCACGTACGACATCAGCGCGCGCGCCCGCGACGGCGTCACGCCGCCGGCGAGCAGGATCTCCTTCAGCGTCCGGTACGGCGCGTTCGGATGCTGGGCGAAGTAGCGGTCCGTCGCCTCTTCGGTCTCGAAATCGTTGCCCACGCGCCGCCCGGGGACAGTCGGCATCGCGACCGAGTCGACGACGACCGCCCCCTGCGCACGCAGGTCGGCGATCGCGCGCTCGAAGAGCGGCCGGACCTTGGCGAACTCCGCCTCGGTGAAGCGTGCCTCCGCGGCGCGACGCGCACCGGCGGTGTCGCCGGCGGCTGCGGGACGCGGCGTGGCGCTCGAATCGCGGCGCATCCGGAGCACGCCGATGCGCGCGCCGCGCAGCGCCGTGGGCGCGAGACCCGCAGCGTAACTCGCCGGCATGTTGCCGACGGTGGCCGCGGTGATCGGGTCGTTCGGGTCGTAGCCGGCGATCACATCGAGCACGCGCGCGGCGTCAGCGACGGTCCGCGTCATCGGGCCCATCGTATCCTGCGTCGGGTTCGCCGGGAGCATCCCGAAGCGACTCACGAGAGGCACCGTCGGCCGGAGCCCGACGAGGCTGCTGACGGCCGCGGGCCCGCGGATCGACCCGCTGGTGTCCTCCCCGATCCCGACGAGCCCGAAGTTGGCCGCCACACCGGACCCGGTGCCGCCGGAGGATCCGCTCGGGTTGCGCGTCGGGTCGTACGCGTTGCGGATGATCCCCGCGGCAGAGCTCAGGTACCGCGAGGCGAACTCCCCCATCGTGGTCTTGGCGAGGATGATCGCGCCGGCGGCTTCAAGGCGCTGCACCACCGTCGCATCGCGCCGCGGCACGAAGTCCTTGAAGAGCGCCGACCCATACATCGTCGGCATATCGCGCGTCTCGACCTGGTCCTTGAGCAGCACGGGGACGCAGTGGAGCGCACCCATCGTCCCGCGGGCGCGTCGCACCGCATCGAGCGAGTCGGCCTCCAGCAGGGCGCGCGGATTCACGGTCTGAATGGCGTTGAGCCCCGGGCCCGTGCTGTCGTAGGCCGCGATGCGGTCGAGATATCCCTGCACAAGCTGGCGGCAGGTGAGGCGACCAGTCTCCATCGCCGCACGAGCCTCGGGGATGGTCAGCTCGAGGAGGTCGGCCTGCTGTGCACCGAGGGACGACGCGGCGATACAGAGCACGAGGAAGCGTCGGAGAAGTCGCATCGCGGTATCGTACGCCGCCGGAGGCACGGGAGCCAGCATCCTCCCACACCGGCCGGCCACCGCTACCTTCCGGCTATGGCCCTCACCGCCACCGTCTACACCTTTGACGTCGGGCTCAGCGATATCGACCGCGGCGTCTACGAGACGCTCGCGATCAAGGCTGCGCGCCATCCCTCCGAGAGCGAGGACTACCTCCTCACCCGCGTGCTGGCATACTGCCTCGAGTACACCGAGGGCATCGCCTTCTCCAAAGGCGGCATCTCTGACCCGGATGACCCGCCGCTCCTCGTGAAGGACCTGACCGGCGCCTGGCGCAGCTGGATCGAGGTCGGCGCACCGGATGCCGCGCGCCTCCACAAGGCAAGCAAGGCGAGCCCGCGCGTCGCACTCTACACGCACAAGGACCCGCGCATCCTCTTCCGCGGCTATGAAGGGCAGACCATCCATCGGGCGGCGCAGATCGACGTCATTGCGATGGACCGCGCGCTTCTCGAGGCGCTGGCCGCGCATCTCGACCGCCGCGTCAGCTGGTCGCTCACCCGGACCGACGACCAGCTCTTCGTCGACGTGGCGGGTGAGACGCTCACCGGGACGCTCGCGCGCCTCCGCCTCCCCGACTGACCCGGCGCAACCAACCGACCCCGCGACACGAACCAGGAGCGCGCGCAACGGAGCGTTCACCCCGTCGCGTGCACCGACATTACATCAAGGCGTTGAGGATCGCGTTGCCGATCCCCACCAACGCCGCGCCGGAGATCAATCCCGCGCAGACAGACTCGGCGCCCTCCACCCAGATGGCGTGCGCGCGTGAGCCGGCCGCCGGATTCCGCGACCCCTGCCACCAGAAGAGCATCGCGCCCGCCCACATCGCGAGGCACGACTCCGGCGGCAGCACCACGCCAAGCCCGATGGAGACGGCACTGAGCGGAAAGCGCCCCTTCGTCCGGATGCGCAGCGTCTCGAAGACGACGGCGAGCACGGCGGCGACGCACATCGCCCAGATCGCCGAGGGCGGCAGCCGGCTGATTCCGTTCGTGATGAGGTCCGCGACCCCCTTCCACTGCAAGGCCGCCGGCATCGCGAACTGTTCGCTCACGAGTGTCGCCGGAGAGCGCGTGCCGTCGGTGCCCTTCGGGAGGAAGAGGAGGAAGAAGAGCGGTGTCGAGGCCGCCGCCCCCGCGAGGATGCCGATGACGTGACCGATGGCCTGCTGGCGCGGCTTCGCGCCGAGCATATAGCCCGGCTTGATGTCGCTCAGGAGGTTCGCCGCGTTCGACGAGATCTCCGCCGTCATCGTCGCGGGAAGGAGGTTGCTCGCCGGGTTTACGCGGTCGATCGCCCCCATCGTGAACTGCGTGATCTTCGAGAGCGGGCCCGTGGGCGTCCACGAGGTGAGCGCCATCGAGTTCGTGCAGATGACGGTGAGCACGAAGATCAGGGGGAGCGAAACGAAGGCGAGGAGCCACGGGACGCCGAAGAAGGCGTGCGTCAGCCAACCGCCGAGGAGACTGAACACCGGCACGCCCACGTAGGAGACCCAGAGCGGGACCTCGATCTCCCGGAGCGGATCCTCCCCCGCGTCGGCCGACGCCCCCTTCGCGCGGAAGAGTCCGGTCAGGAGCTCCGGCTTCGCGACCAGGCTCACGAGCGAGCCGACGACCATCATCGTGACGCCCCACCAGAGCGCCCACTGGTTCACGATCTCACCGCGGGAGATGGCGACGACACTGCCGTCCGGCGCGGTGTAGGGCGCGATATCACCACGCTGGATCATGATCGGCGCGAGCACGGCGAAGTTCACCACCGCCCCGAGGAGCACGCTCGTCGCGACGCGGATCCCCATCAGCCCACCGACGCCGAGCATCGCCATGTCGAGCGTCAGCCGAAGACCGAGCTGTCGGATGTCGGTGCCGAGGATCTTCGGCGTCCAGAGATGGTATCGGGCGGCGAGGTCGTAGAAGTAGCTGTCGAGCCGCTCCTGCAGGTGGAACGGTGCCTTGAGACTCGTCCACCGGTCCATGCGCAGGAGCGTGAACTGCAGGAGCCGCATCCAGCCATCGCTCACCAGGAGCTGCCAGCCGCCGGAGATCGCCGCCGCGGCCGCGAGGAGCCGCGCCTTGAAGAGCCCGGCCGCCTCCTGCCCCGTGTAGAGGGCGTCGAGCACCACTCCGGCGGCCCGACCCTCCGGGAACGGGAGTTGGTCCTCGTTGATGAAGCGTCGCTTCATCGGGAACGCGAGCAGCACGCCGAGAATCGAGATGACGGTGTTCCACGCCATCATCTGCCACCAGGGCACGACGCGCCCGGTCACGAGCATATACGCGGCGAGCCCGGAGACGAGCGGCGTCACCATATAGCCGGCGGCCGTCGCGATTGACTGCGTCGCGTTGTTCTCGAGGATCGTGTAGTCGGGCGCGAGCCCCGCCTTCGAGAGCGCGCGGAACATCGCGAAGGCGAGGATCACCGAGGTGACGCCGACGCCGATGGTGATCCCTGTCTTTCCCGCGATGTACAGCGCGGTCGCGGACAACACGCCGCCGAGGAGGAAGCCGGTGATGGCGGCGCGGAGGGTCAATTGCGCCATATCGCCGCGATAGACGCGGGTGAGCCACCACTGGTCCTTCTGTCGGCGCGACCAGGTGGCGATCTGCTCGTCGGTGAGTTGCTCGATGGCCATAGGCGGGACGTTCGCCTCGGTGCCAGACGCGGGCAAGGGGCGCGCGGTATCTTCCGGGCCATGTCATCCACTCGTCGCGCACCCGTCACGGACCGGCGCCCCATCGGTCGTCGTGGGCGCCACCGCGCCATCGCTTGCGTCGCCACCCGCCTGCTCGCGTGCGGCCTGCCGGGCGCGTTGCTGGCCACACCCGCGCTCGCCCAACACACGGACGCCCGGCCGCGGATCGCCGTGATGTCCGCCTTCGACACCGAACTCGTCGCCCTCCGAGCGGCCGCCACGATCACCGAGACCCGCGTGGTGAACGGCCGGACCTGGTTCCTCGGGACTCTGGGCGGCCACGATGTCGTCCTGCTGCTGAGCGGATTCAGTATGGTGAACGCGGCGATGACCACGCAGGCGCTTCTCGACCGGATTCCCATCCGCGCCATCGTCTTCTCCGGCATCGCGGGCGGCGTGAACCCCGGACTCGATGTCGGCGATGTCACCGTGCCCGCGCAGTGGGGCAACTACCAGGAGAACGTCTTCGCCCGGGAGACGCCCTCGGGCTTCGCCCCCTCGCGGGTGACGACCGACTTCCCCGGCTTCGGGATGATGTTCACGCAGGGGACCTCGGTGACCGTGCCCGGCGCCCCCGCCGACTCGCTCGCACGTCGGTTCTGGTTCCCCGCTGACACCCTCGCGCTGCGGATCGCCCGCGAGGTGGCCGTGCGCGTGCCGCTGGCCCGGTGCACGACCGACGGGAGCTGCCTGCCGCACCAGCCGCGCGTGGTGGTAGGGGGCAATGGCGTGAGCGGCCCGACCTTTGTCGACAACGCCGCGTATCGGGAATGGAGCTGGCGCACCTTCCGGGCCGATGCGCTCGATATGGAGACCGCCGCCGTCGCGGTGGTCGCGCACGAGAATCACGTCCCCTACGTCGCGTTCCGCTCCCTCTCCGACCTCGCGGGCGGGGAGGCGGGCCCGAACGTCGCGCGTACCTTCGGTCGCCTCGCGGCCGCGAACTCCGCGGCGGTGGTGATCGAGTTCCTACGCGCCTTCCCGCCCGTCACGCGTACAGAGGCGCGGCGATGATCGCGGCGCTCCGCCGCGCGCTCGCCGCGGGCGAGACGACGGTCGCCACGGAGCTGCGGGCCGGCGTCGCGACCTTCATCACGATGGCCTACATCATCGTCGTGAACCCCGCCATCCTCGAGGCGGCGGGGATCCCGCGCGAGGCGTCCGTCACGGCGACGATCCTCTCGGCCGCGTTCGGCACGCTCCTTATGGGCGTGTACGCGAACCGCCCCTTCGCCATCGCCCCGTACATGGGCGAGAACGCCTTCATCGCCTTCACCGTCGTGAAGGGGATGGGCTTCCCGTGGCAGACCGCCCTCGGTGCGATCTTCCTCGCCGGCGTGGCCTTCACCCTGCTCACCATCCTCCGGGTGCGCGGCTGGCTCGCGGCGGCCCTCCCCCGCTCGCTCAAGCACGCCTTCGCCGTCGGCATCGGGCTCTTCGTCACCTTCATCGGCCTCAACGACATCGGTGTCGTCGCGCTCGGGGCACCGGGAGCCCCGGTCGCCCTCGGCGCACTCCGTGCCCCCTCGACGCTCGTCGCGCTCGGCGCCCTCGGCGTCACCCTCGTCCTGATGGCGCGCCGCATCACCGGGGCCCTGTCCATCGGCATCCTCCTCGCGTTCGCCGGCTCGATGCTCGCGGGCATCACGCCGGCACCGACCTCGCTCCTGAGCGCACCGCCCAGCCTCGCGCCCATCCTCGGACAGCTCGACATCGCCGGCGCGCTCACGCTCGAGGCGCTCCCCGTGGTCGTCATCGTCTTCGTGATGGCGTTCGTGGACACCATCGGTACCCTCTTCGGCCTCTCCGCGCACGCCGGGCTCCTCGACGCCGACGGCAACCTCCCCGATGTGGAGCGGCCGATGCTCGCCGACGCGCTCTCAAATCTCTTCGCGCCGGTGGTCGGCACGACCACGACGGGCGCGTACATCGAGTCCGCTGTGGGGATCGAGGAGGGCGGACGGACGGGGCTGACCGCGCTCGTCGTCGCGGGGCTCTTCCTCCTCGCACTGTGGGCCGCTCCCATCCTCACCGCCGTCCCGCTGCACGCCTCGGGCGTCGCCCTCGTGGCCATCGGCGTGCTGATGCTCAAGCCGCTCGCGTCGCTCGACACCGCCGACGCCACCGAGTGGATCCCGGCCCTCTTCACCATCGTGCTGATGAGCTTCACCTACAACATCGGCGTCGGGATGACGGCGGGACTCCTGCTCCATCCGCTACTCAAGGTGGCGACGGGACGCGGACGCGAGGTGCCGGTCGCCCTCTGGGTGCTGGCCGCGCTCTCCCTGCTCTTCTACCTCGTCTATCCGTACCGCTGATCAGTAGCGGACGAGGGTCTCCGCGTGCCGGCCGGCGAGCGCCGTGCGCCAGGGCAGGAACGACAGGTCGATCACCGCCGCGAGCCCGCCGACACTCGCCCCACACCGCTCGGTGAGCCGGACCACCGCGGCGGCGGTGCCGCCGGTGGCGAGGACGTCATCGACGATGAGCACGCGGGCCGTCGGCCCGATCGCGTCCGCGTGCAGTTCGAGGGCATCGGTGCCGTACTCGAGCGCGTAGGTCTCGCGCACGCGCGCCCGCGGCAGCTTGCCCGGCTTGCGCACCGGGACGAGCGGAACGCCGAGGTGCTGGGCGACCGGCGCACCGAAGAGGAA
>JBMTAR010000114.1:0-6866 GCA_049428925.1 Gemmatimonadaceae bacterium | reverse complement strand
GCTGGATCGAGATGCCCGAGCGGAGCGCGAGCGAGATCAGACGCCCGACCGCCTCAGCGTCGGCCATCGCCGGGCCACCGGCCTTCCCGAGGTTGATGAAGACCTCGAACGGCTGGCCCTTGTCGTCCTCGGTGATGTGGACGAACATCGTGCCGAGCGGGGTCTCCTTGCGGATGGCCGTCGACTTGAGGATGTCGGGCCGCGAACGCTTCTGCCGGCGCTGGAGGTTCTCGGCCTCGGCGTCGAACAGGAGGGTCTTGAGGCGATTGTTGTCCGCGGTGATCTCCGCGAGCTGACCCTTCAGCTCGCCGAGCTCGCGCTTCGCTGCCGCATCCTCGGCAGCACCACCGCGCTTCGCCGCCGCCTCGGCCGTGGCGCCCGTCGAGAGCACCTGGCCGTCACGCGAGCCGTCGCGATACACCGTGACGCCCTTGCACTTCATCTGATACGCGAGCTCGTAGATCGCCCGCACGTCCTCACGCGTCGCGGTGTGCGCGAAGTTCGTGGTCTTGGAGATGGCGGAGTCGCAGTGCTCCTGGAACGCCGCCTGCATCCGGATGTGCCACTCCGGTGAGATGTTGTTCGCCGTGGCGAAGACCTGCTGCCACTTCACCGGCACCTCGGGCTGGATCACCGAGCCCGTCTTGGCGATGCGCTCCATCAAGGCGTCGGAGAACCACCCCTCCTTCTTGGCAATCGCGACGAAGTCCTCGTTCACATCCGGCATCATCACGCCGGCCTGGTTGCGCATGAACGCGACCGCGAAGAGCGGCTCGAGGCCCGACGAGCAGCCGGCGATGATCGAGATCGTGCCCGTCGGCGCGACGGTCGTGACGTTGCAGTTGCGGAGCTTCAGCTCGGGGCGGATACGCTGCCCCGCCTCGTCCCGGGCGCAGGTCGCGTCCGGGCCCCAGATCGAGCGCTCCCACTCCGGGAACGCGCCGCGCTCCTCGGCGAGCCGCGCCGACTCCTTCTTCCCCTCGACGTCGACGAACTCCATCACCTGCTTGCCGAACGCCACGCCCTCGGGGCTGTCGTACTTGATGCCGAGGCGGATGAGTGCGTCGGCGAAGCCCATCACGCCGAGGCCGATGCGGCGGATGCGCTTGGCGAGCGCATCGATCTCCGGCAGCGGGTACTTGTTGGCGTCGATGATGTTGTCGAGCATCCGCGTAGACAGATGGATGTCCTTCGCGAACGCCTTCCAGTCCATCGCGCCGTCGACCACGTAGTAGCCGACGTTGATGGAGCCGAGGTTGCAGACGTCGTACGGGAGGAGCGGCTGCTCGCCGCAGGGGTTGGTCGCCTCGTAGGCGCCCAGGTGGGGCACCGGGTTGTACCGGTTGGCCTCGTCGATGAAGAAGACGCCCGGCTCACCCGTCCGCCACGCCCCCTCGATCATCTTGTCCCACACCTCGCGCGCATCCATCTGCCCGACGACCTGCTTGGAGATCGGATCGATGAGGTCGTACGACCCCCCGGCCGCGAGCGCCTCCATGTACTTGGTCGTGATGCCGACCGAGATGTTGAAGTTGGTGATCTTGGTCAGGTCCTCCTTGCACGCGATGAACTCCATCACGTCGGGGTGATCCACCCGGAGAATGCCCATGTTCGCGCCGCGACGCGTGCCACCCTGCTTCACCGCGTCGGTCGAGGCGTCATAGAGCTGCATGAAGGACACCGGCCCGCTGGCCACGCCGGTCGTCGACCGCACCATCGACCCCTTCGCCCGGAGCCGGGAGAAGGAGAACCCCGTGCCGCCACCGCTCTGATGGATGAGCGCCATCGACCGCAGCGTGTCATAGATGCCGCTGTGCCCGTTGGAGAGCGCATCGTCCACGGGGAGCACGAAGCAGGCCGAGAGCTGCCCGAGCGGACGCCCCGCGTTCATCAACGTCGGCGAGTTCGGCTCGAAGCGACGCTGCGTCATCAGCTCGTAGAACTGACGCGCGATCTTCTCCACCTGCTTCTCGGTCGCCCCATAGCGACGCTCCGGCTCCGCGACCGTCGTCGCGACCCGCCAGAACATGTCCTCGGGCGTCTCCACCGACTTCCCGGTCTTGTCCTTCACCAGATAGCGCTTGTCGAGCACCGTCCGAGCGTTCTGGGATAGCGTGGCCGGCGAGTTGGGGGGGGTGGTCGGGAGCGCCATCTGCGTACTTCTCCAACTGAAGGGTATGAGGCCGAACCTGAGACGCATCGACACCGGGTCTCACGGGAGATCCCGGCCGATTCAGGGGTCGAGGGGGTCCAAGCTACGGGCCACGTGAGACCGCGCAAGAACACATCAAGGCATTACAAGACAACGACTTCCGCGCGATGCATCACGAAACAGTCAGAGGAGAACTGTTTCCACGCGAGCACGAACAGCAATCGGACTGGCACCTTCACTACACCGTCGCGACACCGTTCTCCGCCCGCAGATGAACGGCTAAGTCGTTGAAGATCAACAACTTGACCAGCTGACGATAGAACCGGGCAAATCGTCACATCAGCGAAGGGGAGGCATCATACCCCAGACCGAACGTTCACGCCAGTCCTTGCCCGGACTCGCGAGGACGGGTACACCTGCCCCCTCATTCGTAACAAAACATTACTAATTAACCACGTCGCCACCCTGACCACCGAGCCACCAGCTCAGAACGTGCTCCCCATCGAGAAGTAGAGCCCCACCCGCGACGGCGTCGAATCCAACCCGCGTACCGGACGCGCGGCGCCGAACCGGAACCGATACACGACGTCGTACCGGAGCGCCGCATCCACCCCGAGTTCGCCACCCACCGAGCCAAGCCACCGCCGTGGCACCTCGGGAGAGGGACACACGAGCGAACCCGCCACGGCCCGATCACACCACGCGGCCCCACCATCGACGAACGCGGCGAACGATCCCTTCTGCAGGAAGACCGAACTGCCGCGGACCCCGCGACCAATCAACGCCAACGGGAGCCGGAGCTCGACACTCGTCACGGCCGCACGCGTCCCACTCAGCGCGCCGGTGTCGAATCCGCGCACCCCGAAGGTCCGCGGCGACCCACCAATCACGAGTCCGGGCAGCACGGAGATCGACGTGCCGTTCACCCCGCCCACGGCGAACCCCGTCTGCGACTCCGAGGCGGTCCATCCGCCGGCCACGCGCCCCGCGAGCACCGCGCGCGCGAATCCGGGCCACGGCACGGCGATGGCCCCCGTCGCCGCCCCGATCGCCTCGCCGACGTCCCCACCGCCCACCGCGCCGCCGAAGCGACGCCGAAACACCGCGCTCGCCGTCACCCCGTCCTCCACCGACACGCTGAGCGTCGGACGCTGCATCGTGCTGAACCCGGTCGAGAGCTGTGCGACCTTCGAGATGGTCGTCGCCCGAAACCGCGGATTCGTCAGCCGCGCGCGGAGCGGCTCGGGATCGGTCCGATAATCCACGGCCTCCACCTCGCCACCGACGGAGGCCCACCCGCTCCATCGCACCCCCACCCGCTGCCGAGTGACCTGCACCCCGCCGCGACGCGTTCGCTCGCCAAGCCATCCCGCGAATGTCCCATCCTGCTGGCGGACCGGGAGATGCTGCCACGCACTCGCGTACGTCACCCCCACGACGGGATTCCCAAACCCGGCGTACTGATACGAGAACGTGGATGTCACCTCCGGTCGCTCCAGGTCCCGCGCCCACGTCCACGCATACGCATGACGACCGACGAGGTCGCGCGCACTCGTCATGAAGCCGAGGGACCAGCTCCCGGGCCCCGAGGGCCCCGCCACCGGTAGCCACCACGTCGGGACGAGCTCACCCGCCGACGCGTACGGCTCAGCCTCGCCGCTCACGCCGACCAACGTCGGCGCACCCCGCTCCGCACCGGAATCCACACCGGGACCCACACCGGAATCCACACCGAGGTCCGCACCACGCGCCGCCGCGTCGCTCGCGACCGGTGGCTCGGCGCGTAGCGGGACGACCGGCGTCTCGCGCGTCACGACGTGGAAGCCATCGCCGCTCAACTCGACCGCCGCGATCCGCACCCCGCTCGGCGAGACATCCGGCGTCTGCAGCGCGGTCCGCGTCTCCCACACGAGGCCGATCGCGCCGGTGCGGACGTCACCGCGGTATACCATCGCCCGCCCCTCGTGGTCACTGACGAAAAGCAGCGTCGTGTCACCAGGCTCGAACACCGGCGATGACAGCACCGTGAGCCACCCCGGTGTCCGCGGTCGGGGCGCGAAGGTCATCGAGACGCGGCCCGTGGTGTCGAGGACCACGACCGCCAGCGTGCCGCCGCGCCGCCAGCGCACGGCGGCCACCTGCGCCCCGCTCCGCGACCAGCGCGGATCGCTCCATGTCTCATCGAGGGATCCCGTGACGAGTGGACGTGGGATTGCCTCGGGCCCCTCGAGGCGCACGAGGTCCGTCGTACCGGGTCGCGTCCGGACGGCGATCAACTGCCCCGTCGGAGGATGCAGGTCGGGGTGGGAGAGCCGCTGCCCGACCCCGAGGCGTGCGCGACCGCCGAGGGAGTACCGCTCGAGCGTGAGGTCCGACCGGACGGTGTACGGGTCGATGTAGTCCAGCTCCGCCGCGATGACGCCGCCGTACCCAGGCGTGGTCACGTCCACCGAGTTTCGGCGCCCGATTCGCCGCGCGCGCCCGGCGTCGCGCGTTTCATAGAAGCCCGGGACGCGCCGCGCCTCGTCGGCGACGAAGCGCAGCACGGTGTCGTCCACGAAGCGTGGATACCGGGCGGTGTAGCCCTCGCGGGAGCGGACCGAAACGGGTGGCGTCGCAGGGAGCCCCGCCGCATCGCGCGTGACCGAATCGCGCCACGCCTCCCATTGGGCGCGGAAGGTGACCCCGAAGGCCGCGCGCGCGCGCGCGTCGAGCCGCGAGACGAAGAGCCTCGTGCTCGACTCCTCGACAAATCGCCGCAGCATCGTGGAGTCGCCGCGCGTCATCGCGAACGCGCCGTACACGTACACGCTGTGGCCGAGCGGGAAGCGCGGCGTGTCCGCGGAAAGGGCGTCGAGGGGTGGCAGGACGCCGTCGAGGGCCGCCGCGCGCGCGACCGCGGGGAACTCGCTCCCCCGCAGGCGACCACCGCCGCCCAGCCGCGACTCGTAGTGCACGGCGAGCCCCTCGAGGACCCACGAGGGAGCGTACGCATTGGGGAAGAGCGGCGCCGCACGTCCGAAGACCCGCTGGCCGAGGGCCCAGAGGCCGCGCACGCGATCCAGATGGAAGATGTGTGCCATCTCGTGCGTGACGAGGAGTCGCATCCAGTCCTCGTGCGGTCGGAGCGCGAGCTGCTCCACGGGCGGTCGGGCGTAGATCACGATGCGGTTCGACGGGAAGGGCGTGGCCGCGCCGTTCGCGTAATCGACGTTGTCAGCGAGGACGAGATCGATGCGCCCGCGGGGGGGCGTCAGCTCGCGCGCCAACGCGACGTACGCGGACTCGGCGACGCCCACCACCCGCCGGGCAAGCGCCTCGAGCCCGGGCTCGAACACCACGCGCACGTGCGGGGCCTCGAGCGATTGCCACGTGAGGTCGGGGCGCACGGTGGCCTGCGCCGCGGCGACTGACGCCATCGCGACGTATCCAACAGCGAGGAGTAAGCGCATCGGCCGCAGCATTCTCGATAGTCTATCGTGAGCCGAAGGGCCTCGCACGGGGCGCGCCGACACCGCGCCACGGCCCCTGTGCCCCGCCTGACTTGCGCCTTCCGGCCACTCCGCGCGACGCCGTATATTCGGCACGATACGTCGTCGGACCGAGCGAGCGCAGGTGATGCGCCTGCAAAGCCCGCCGGCGGCCTCGAGGCCCGTCCGCCCGGAGCGTGTGTGAGCGATCAGAAGATCTGTCCGACCTGCGGGACCGAGTATCCCCTCTCCGAGCGCTTCTGTCCGCGTGACGGGACGGCGCTGCGGTCGGCCGCCGGCCAGGGTGACCTGCTCGGGACCGTCGTCGCCGACCGCTATCACATCCTCAAGAAGCTCGGGGCCGGTGGGATGGGGACGGTGTATCTGGCCGAGCATGTGAAGATGGGCCGGAAGAGCGCACTCAAGGTGATGAACCCGGGGATGAACGCGGACCCCGATGCGATAGCGCGCTTCAATCGCGAGGCGGCGAACGCCTCGCGGCTCAACCACCCGAACGTCTGCGGCATCTACGATTTCGGCGAGACGCCCGACGGGACGATCTATCTCGCGATGGAATTCATCGAGGGGGCCTCGCTCACCGACGTCGTCGAACAGGCGGGCGTGCTGCCCCCGAGCCGGGCCGCGAGCATCGTGCATCAGACGGCCGACGCGCTGCAGGTCGCGCACGACGCGGGGATCGTGCACCGGGACCTGAAGCCCGACAACATCATGGTGGCGCGGAACCGCGACGGGTCCGACCTCGTGAAGGTCGTCGATTTCGGCATCGCAAAGGCGAGTTCGAGCGACGCCCAGAAGGTCACGAAGACGGGGCTCGTCGTCGGTACGCCGGAGTACATGAGCCCCGAGCAGCTCGCCGGGGATCGCCTCGACGGCCGCTCCGACATTTACGCCCTCGGCCTCGTCGCCTTCAACTGCCTCACCGGCGCCCTCCCGTTCGCGGCGAACTCCGCACAGGAGGCGATGATCATGCGCCTCACCGACCTGCCGCGGACCCTCGCGGAGGTCCGGCCCGAGGTCGCATGGCCCACCGAACTGCAGGCCACCATGGACCTCGCGCTGGCCCGAGACGCGGCGGAGCGGTACCAGAGCGCGGCACAGTTCGGTCGCGAGTTCGCGGCGGCATGCGCGCTCCTCCCCGACGCGCCGAGCGCCGAGGTGGGGACGATGGAGCCTGCTTTAACTGGTTTTTTATATTCAAAGCTTTGTTCACCATGAACTACCTT
>JBMTAR010000113.1:0-6876 GCA_049428925.1 Gemmatimonadaceae bacterium | reverse complement strand
CGAAGGTCGTGCTGAGGTGCGTGGCGAGCGCCTGCACCCCGAAGGTCTCGGTGGCGTAGTGGCCGGCGTAGATGATCACCAGCCCGCGCTCCACCGCTTCGACGGCGCTCCAATGCGGCCCTTCCCCGACGATCAGCGTGTCGATGCCGGCCGCGTACGCTTCCTGCAGCGTGCTCACCTGGGCGCCGGCGCCTGAGCAGATCGCCCAGCGGCGCGTCCGGTGGCCTGCGGGAAGCTGGGAATGCACCACGTGGTGCCCGAGCGTCGCCGCCCAGGTCGCGGTGCGATCGACGAGCGCCTTCGTGTCGAGATCGGCGGTCCCCTGTACCCCACAATGAATCGACTGGTACGTCGCGAACCCTCCGCTCGCCTCGAGTCCGAGCTTCTGCGCGAGGAGGGCGGAGTTGCCGAGGGTCGGATGCGCGTCGAGCGGGAGGTGGGCGCTGTAGACCGCGATGTCGTGCGCGAGCAACGTCTGGAGCCGCTGGTACATCGGGCCCGTGACCGGCGTGAGCCCACCCCAGAAGAGCCCGTGGTGCACCAGAAGGAGATTGGCCCCGGCGGCGCGCGCCATCTCGATCGTCCGCTGCGAGGCGTCGACCGCGGCGCCGATCTTCGTGACCGGGCCACGGTGTGCGACCTGGATCCCGTTCAGCGCCGGCGGATAGTCCGGCGTCGTGGCCACCTGCAGCAGCTCGTCGCAGTGCTCGGCGATCCGCGTGAGCGCGACGGAGCTCATCGGGCGGTCGAGTCCACCGAGAAGGCGCCGGCGGCGATGGCGGTTCGGACCGAGTCGATGCGGGATGCCGTCGCGGCGGGGATGACGGCGAGCGAGGGGTTCGGAACCCATCGCACCACATCCGATGCGGTGCGGAACTGGATCGTTGGTTCGATGGGCTCCCCGTTCTGTACGCGGCGCGCGAGGAGCAGGAAGGCGTGCGGCACGTCGATGACCACGGAGCCCAGTGTCACCTCGGGAGCGACGGTGTTCTGGTCGGCGTTCGCGCCGATGATCCAGACGCCCTTCGATTGTCGGACCGCCTGGAAGATCCCCAGCCCGGCGGCGTCAGCGTTGTGCCAGATGACATCGACCTTCCGCGCGATCTGCGCGAGCGCCTGTTCCTTTGCCGCGCTCGCGTCATCCCAGTTGCCGACGTACGAGGTGAGCACCTGGATGTCGGGTCGCACCGCCCGTGCGCCGGCGGTGAACCCTGCGAAGCCGGCCTTCACCGGCGGGAGCTCGGTCCCGCCGATCACCCCGATGATGCCGGTCTTCGAGACCGCCGCGGCGGCCATGCCGGCGAGGTAGGCCGGTTCATTGAAGGCGAAGGCGAGAGCGATGACCGTGGAATCGAGCCCCTCGCCGCCGGTCGTGGCGTAGCGCGTCTTCCGGTAGAGCGGGGCCACGCGACGGGCGGCCTCTTGGAATTCGAAGCCGTGCCCGATGACGAGGTCGTACCCCTGCGCCCCGTATTGCCGGAAGTTCTCGTCGAACTCCGCTGGCGTCTTGGTCTGGATGTGGCTGACGGACGCGCCGAGGGAGTCGCGGATGCGCTCGAGACCGGCGTAGGCGGCGCCATTCCACGCTTGGTCCGAAATCGGCCCTGGCGTCAGCAACGCGACACGAAAGGCAGAGTCACCATCAGAATCTGGGGCCTTCCCGCCACAGGCCATCAAGATGACGGTGCTGTGGAGAATCGCGATATTCTGGACGGACCGGAAGCTGAAAACCCCTCTCAAACCTTTGTTTTTCAACGAGTTATCCATTGTAGGGCATCCCTTGAGTGATTTGCACATCGAATGTGGAATGCCGGTGATGCGCACGAGAAAGGTGACTGTCTTGTTCCAGCTTCCAACCCGTAGCCTCCAACCTTCAGCCTCCAAGACTCAGTCTTCACCGTCGAGTGGTCCGCCGATGAGCAGCTCTGCCAGCCGCTCGAAATCATCGGCCGTATAGAAGCTCAAGCGAATCTCGCCGGCGTTCGTGCCCGTCTGCACGACCTTGGTGTCCGTCCCGAGCCGCTTCCGGATCAGGTCCTCCACCCGTCGTACTTCAGCGGATCGGAGGTCCGGGGTGGTGGCGGCAGACGTCTTGGACTCCCCCTTCGCCTTTGCACCCTTCGGGCTCGCCTCGCGCACTTGGCGCTCCACCTCGCGTACCGACCACCCTTCGGCGATTGCCGATCGGGCGACGTCAGCAATGCGTGTCTCGTCCCCGATGCCGAGCAGGGCGCGTGCGTGGCCGACGCTGAGCTGCCCTTCGCGCACCATCCGACGCACCGAGGCGGGGAGGGCGAGGAGGCGGAGCATATTGGCGACCGTCGACCGGTCCTTCCCGACGATGTCGGCGACCTCCTGCTGGGTCAGCGTGAAGTCGGTGATGAGCTGCTGGTAGCCTTCGGCCTCTTCGATGGGGTTGAGGTCGGCGCGCTGCAGGTTCTCGACCATCGCCAGCGAGAGAAGGGTCTTCTCGTCGACGTCACGGACGATGGCGGGGATCTCGGTCCAGCCGAGCCGCTGTGCGGCACGGAACCGTCGCTCGCCGGCGATGAGCTCGTAGCCTCCGCCCTGTGGCGCTGGGCGGACGGTGACGGGCTGGAGGAGACCGCTCACGCGGAGCGAGGCCTCGAGGTCCGCGAGGTCCTCCGCCTTGAACTCCTTCCGGGGTTGGAGGGGGTTCGGTCGGATCTGGGCGAGCGGGAGCGGGCGGAACGGCGTGTCGGGCGCGGCGCTTCCGCCGCGGCCCGTTGCGGGGGTGAGCGCCCCATTCGACGGTGTGTCGTCCGCGGTCGGTGCGCCGGGTGCAGTGGAGGTTGAGGCGGGGGCCGGCGTCTCGAGCTTCGCCGGCGTTCTCGCCAGGAGCGCTTCGAGGCCGCGTCCGAGGCGTCGTCCCTTGTCGGTGGTCATCGTGCCATCCTGGTCGCAGTCCGGTAATTAGTTCTGTTTTGCTACTAAATCATCACGCGGCCGCACGTGTGCGCGCGATGAGTTCCTGCGCCACCTGCATGTAGTTCTGCGCGCCGATCGAGGCGACATCATACAGAATGATCGGTTTCCCGAATGACGGAGCCTCGGCGAGTCGGATGTTCCGTGGGATGACCGCCTCGAAGACTTTGGCGCCGAAGTACTCGCGCGCATCGGCCGCGACCTGTCGCGAGAGATTCAGGCGTCCGTCGTACATCGTGAGGAGCACCCCGTCGATGGCGAGGTCCGGATTCACGCCCTGCTGCACCAGGTGCACGGTGTTGAGGAGCTGCGAGAGTCCCTCGAGCGCGTAGTACTCGCACTGCAGCGGGATCAGAAGCGCATCGGCCGCGGCGAGCATATTGACCGTGATGAGGCCGAGTGAGGGCGGGCAGTCGATGAGGATGAAGTCGTAGCGATCGCGGACGGTCGCGAGGGCGCGTCGCATCGCCGTCTCGCGGTCGGCGACGGTGACGAGTTCGACTTCTGCGCCGGCGAGGTCTGGAGTGGCGGGGAGGACATCGAGCGTTGGGAACTGCACCTGCCGCAGGATGGCACCCTCGATCCGATCGGGCTCGAGGAGGACCTCGTAGACGGTCTCGGTGATTTCGTCCTTGTTGAGCCCGATGCCACTGGAGGCGTTGCCCTGCGGGTCGGCATCAACAAGGAGAACCCGTTGTTCCGCTGCGGCGAGCGAGGCGGCGAGGTTCACGGCGGAAGTGGTCTTCCCGACCCCGCCCTTCTGGTTGGCAATCGCGATGATTCTAGCCACGTGGCGCTACCGGAGATCTCTGGGGGAGGGTCGGCCATAACGCCGACGGGGTGAACGGGAAGTATACCCGTTCACCCCGTTGCCGACCAGCGAATGTTTCACGTGAAACTTGTCGACAGGTTCGGCACAGAGATTCAACAAAATCCGTGGAATACCGGGAATATATCCCCAGAATGTCTACGTGCAGCGCGGTTTTTGCTTCTCTAGGGCTGCCCGTAGCTGAAGCGCGCTGTCACCATCACCACGACCTTCAGCGTCCCCGCCTCAATCGGGGTCGGGGTTTCCGCGACTGCCGCGCCACGGGCCATCATCAATTGGGGCCCGAATTCCATCTGAGGGGCGGCTGGGGCGCCTGAGCTCAGCTCGATGACCCCGACGATCCGCCCGCCCGCCGCCAACGCCATCGCGTCCGCGTCCTGGCGCGCCCGCTGGACCGCCGCGCGCAGTGCCTCCCGCCGCACCTGCTCGGTGGTGGAGGCGAAGAACTGCAGCCCATCCACCCGGTTCGCACCCTTGGCGAGCCCGGCATCCATCACGGTCCCGACGAGCGCGATTCGCCGGATCTCCACCCGCACCCCGTTCCGCGCCACGTACCCCGTGATGGTCGGGCGGCCTCCCTGGCTCGGGTACTCGTACTCCGGCTGTACGCTCACCCCGACGGTCTGAATCTGGGTCGCGGGGATCCCGAGCTTCGCGAGGGTGTCGAGAATCGCGGTCTGGATGCGGGCGTTGTCGCTCCCGGCCTGCGCGGCGGTGCGGGCCCGGGTCTCGATGGCGAGGGTGAGTCTCGCGCGGTCGGGGATGACGTCGACCTCCTCGGTGGCGCTCACGACAATCTGGCCTGTGGGCATCGACGTCGGCCTCGACGCGGGCATCGGTGCGGGCATCGGTGCGGGCATCGGTGCGGGCATCGGTGCGGGCATCGGTGCCACCGGCGGGCGTGGGGACGGCGGCGGGGTCGTCCCCTGCGCGCTGAGTGACATTGGCCGTGTCATCGGCAGGGCGGTGGCGATCACGAAGAGGGTCAGCGGGACGACACGGCGCATCTTCGGCTCCATTTTAGTTGCAATATGATACTAATTACACGGCGCACGGCACCGGTGCTCCAGCGCCACCGCTCACTCGACCGATGATACCCGGGTCAGCCGGTGGCGCTCCACCTCGAGCACCAGGTTCTGCAGGTCCGCCGGACTCACGCCGGGGATGCTCGCCGCCTGTGCCAACGTCGCGGGGCGACGGGTGGCGAGCTTCTGCCGCGCCTCCACACTCAGGGACCGCATTTCCAGATACACCGCATCCTCGGGGAGCGGGACCTCGCCCATCCGCTGGAGCCGCGCGGCAGCGGTGCGCTCGCGGGCGAAGTACCCGGCGTACTTGATCTCGAGGTCGGCGGCCCGCACCGCCTCACGCCCCAGGTCGGTGCCGACGGCCATTGCCTCGAAGAGCGGCTGCAGCGCGACCTTCTGCCGCTTCGCGACCTCGATGATCGGCATCGCGTGCGCCAGCGCCCGCTCCCCGACGGCGGCGAGGACCGGTGCTGCCGCGGCCGGGGTCACGCTCGTGCGGTGCGCGAGCGCCATCGCCTCCGCCTCGTCGGCGAGGCGCCGCTGGCCGCGCGCGCGCTCCGCGTCGGCGAAGAGGCCGAGGGCCTCCGCCGTCGGGAAGAGCCGCCCCATCGCATTGTCCTGCCGGACGGTGAGTCGGAACTCCGACCGGGACGTGAAGAGGCGATACGGCTCATCCACGCCACGCGTCACGAGGTCATCGACGAGCACCCCGATGTACGACGTCTCCCGCCCGAGGATGACAGGATCTAGGGCGAGCGCGTGCCCGGCGGCATTCAATCCCGCCACGACGCCCTGCCCGCCGGCCTCCTCGTAGCCGGTGGTGCCGTTGATCTGGCCGGCGAGAAAGAGCCCCGGCACGGCGCGTGTGGCGAGGGTGGGGTGCAACTGCGTCGGCGGCACGTAGTCGTACTCGATCGCGTAGCCGGGACGCGTCATCACCGCCTGCTCGAGCCCGGGAATCGCGTGCAGCAGCTCGAGCTGCGCCTCCACGGGAAGCGAGGTCGAGAGCCCGTTCACATAGAGCTCGTGCGTGTCGAGCCCCTCGGGCTCGAGGTAGAGCATATGCCGCGGCGCATCGGCGAAGCGGAGGATCTTGTCCTCGATGCTCGGGCAGTAGCGCGGGCCGCGCGACCCGATCGCGCCGCCGTACATCGCCGACTCCCCGAGCCGCGACTGCACCACCGCCTTCGCGGCCTCTTCGACGTAGGTGATCCAGCAATCCACCTGCGCCGGATGGCGCGTCCGGTCCCCTGCGCGGCGCGGCGTCTCCCAGAAGGCGGACCACGAGAAATCGAAGTCCTCGATCTCGCTCCCCTGAGGTTCGAGCCGGTCGAGGGCGACCGAGCGGCCATCGATTCGCGGCGGTGTGCCGGTCTTGAACCGCGCGGTCTCGAGCCCGAGGTCGGCGAACTGCTCGGCGAGCGTGATCGTCGCCGCCTCACCCGCCCGCCCACCCGGGGTGCTCATCGTGGTGCCGATATGGATGCGGCCACGAAGGAAGGTCCCGGTGGTGATGACCACCGCGCGCGCGCCGAAGCGACGCCCCTCTGTCGTCTCCACCCCATCGATGTCGCCGTTCGGGCCGAGGAGCAGCCGCGCGGCGGTGCCCTGCAGGGTGACCACATTGGGTTGTGCCTCGACGAGACTGCGTACGGCGCGCCGGTAGAGGCCGCGGTCAGCCTGCGCGCGCGGGGCCCAGACGGCGGGTCCCTTGCCGCGGTTCAGCATCCGGAACTGGATCGTCGCGAGGTCGGTGGCGCGGCCCATCACCCCGCCCAGGGCGTCGATCTCCCGGATCACCGTCCCTTTGGCGACCCCACCCATGGCAGGGTTACAGGAGAGCTGACCGATGGTCTCGAGCGACGTGGTCAGGAGCGCCACCCGCGCCCCGCGTCGCGCGGCCGCGACGGCGGCCTCGGTGCCCGCGTGCCCCCCGCCGATCACGATGACGTCGAACCGATCCATCCCGGAAATGTATCCGAGGTCCACAACGCACCAGATTCGGTGAGATGCGCCCGCCGTTACCCTGCTGGCCGACGGCGCACCTGCCTTACGGCGCACCTGCCTTACGGC
>JBMTAR010000112.1:0-6882 GCA_049428925.1 Gemmatimonadaceae bacterium | reverse complement strand
GACCGCCACGCCCCGCCGATGACCTCGCCGCTGTTCGCCGCGATGTTCGCCTCGAGCTGCGGGATCGTCGCGACGGCGAGCGCGAGGTTGTCGAACATCCCGGCGGACGCGAGCCCGGCGATGCCAAGCGCGAGCCCCGCGCTCCACGCGAAGGCGCGACGCCCGAGCGCGCCGTCGAGGAGCTGTTCCGTGCCGAAGGCCGCAAGCATCGCGGCCGCGAACGTCGTCACATAGAAAATGGTGCTTGGCGCCCGGAAGAACTTGGACCCCGGCACAATGGCATAGACGAGCTGATAGAACGGGGTGTTGCCGCCCAAGGCCCAGAGGAGTGACACCACGAGCGTCCCCACCCAGAACCAGACGAGCCCCCGCCGTTCGTCGCGCCGACGCGCGCCGAGCCCAACGGTCACGAGGAGCAGCACCCCTGCCCCGAGATATTCGGAATGCAGATGAATGCCGTTGCGTCCCCAGTAGCGATCGAGGATCCCGCTGAACTGTGGCAGGTAGGTGTTGACGAGCTCTTCGATGGGCATCGAGAAGCTGGTGGCGTAGTCGTAGTCGCGCCCTCCGGAGCGCGGTGACCAATCCACATATTCGGCCACAGGGAGATACTGAACGGCCCCGATCGCGAAGCCGAGGAGGACGGCTCCCAGGGCGACACCGAGACGGATGAGGCGGTCACGAGTGGGGAGCGCCGCCATCGCACCTGAACGGCTCGACGCGAGAAAGAGCGCCCAGCTCCCGGCGGCGAGCAGCAGATACTGGAGCAGCTGCGGATGCGGGGTGAGCACACCGAGGCCCACGGTGACCGCGAGGGCGCCCCACGCCCAACGGCGACCGTCACGGATCCCGTGCGTGAGCACCAGGAGCGTGATTGGGAGCAGCGCGGACACGAAGAGTTTGCCATCGTGTCCGGGCGAGACGAGCGACGCGACCTGGCCGCTCATCATATACGCGATGCCACCGAGGAGTGCGGCGTGAAAGCGCACCCGCAGGAGCCGCAGGAAGGCATAGGTCGCGACGCCGGCGAGGACGAGATGGAGGATCATCCCCCAGGTCATCGCCACATCGGTCGGCAGGAACATCCGAAGGAGCGCCGTCGGGTAGAAGATGTCCCCGTGCATCGCGGCGACATACGGGAGACCGCCGAAGAGATACGGATTCCAGAGCGGGATGCCATCTCCGGAGCGGAGCGACGCTGCGGCGAAGTCACGGAAGGGATACCCCGCGATGTACTGGTCGCTAACAGCGGACACGAGGAACCCGCCCGTGAGCGCGGGATAGGCGAGCGTCAGCGCCCCGAGGGTGCACGCCAGAATCGCCCAGAGCGGGGCGAGGCGAGGGGCGGACGAGGCGTCGGAGGAGGTCATGACGGAACGGAGCGAGAGTACGGACGGGTCGAGGGGCGCGCGAGGAGCAACAGGACCCCGGGGATAATCTCGAGAACGGTGAGCCAGAGGCGTGACGCGACGACGATCCAGGTGGCCTCGGCGACGGTGGTCGTGCCGGTGCTGACGAGGAGTCCGGCCAGCACCCCTTCCCGGACACCGATCCCACCGGGCGCGATCAGCGCGAGGAACCCCGCGAGGTACGATAGGGTGAAAAGTGCGATGCTCGACGCGGCATCTCCAGTCGGTCGGCCGAGCACGGCGGCGCCGAGGACGTGGAATGCCGCACCGAAGAGCAGCCATCCGCCGGCCGATCCGACCGTTGCGATCCAGACCGCAGTCGGTGGGAGCCGACGGCCGGCGATCGGGCGGCCACGAATCCGCCCGGCGAGCGTCGCCCCCCACGGCAGCGTCCAGGGAAGCGAGATGATGCCGACGGCGAGCACGGCGAGGATCGGCACCAGCGGCGTACCCGAGGGGACGCGCGAGGACAGCAGCGACCACCCGGTCACTGCGACGATCCCGAACCCGACGACCACGTGGACCAGCGACACCAGGAGCGCCGATCCGACCGCCGCCGCCGCCGAGACGCCGACGCGCTCAGCGAGCACGGACATCGCGCCGATCTGCCAGATCTTCCCCGGGACGTAGCGCCCGAGATTCGACACGAGCCAGATGCGTGCCGCGGTCGGGTATGCGATGGATTCGCCCCACGACCGCACCGTGCGACGCCACGTCTCAATGAGGACCGCGTAGCTGCCCAACGTGAGAAGCGAGGCGAGGAGGACCCCGGTCCATCGCGTGGGATGCAACGCACGAACATCTCGGACGGCAGCCCACTGCGCCACGAGGGCCTTCCCGCCGAACCAGACAACGGCGATGCCGAACGCAATTGTGAGCACCCGGCGCAGACCGCCCTCACGGGTGCCTTCAGGCATCGGTCACCGCCGCGTCGTAGAGACCTTCGTACTTGGCGGCGACGGCCGACGGCGAGAGGCGGTCCGCGAGACGCGCCCGGACCGCCGCATCGACGGCCATCGGCGCCACGTCGAGGCGGTTCCGGAGGGCATCGGCCAAGGCGCCCGCAGGCGACGGCGGCACGAGCGTCCCCGCCGCTGGCTCCACGACATCGGGGAGTCCGCCAGAACGGTACCCGACGACGGGGGCACCGCAGAGAATCGCCTCTGCCGCGACGAGACCGAGTCCCTCCTCCACCGAAGGAATGGCGACGACGTGCGCGCCACGGAACGCCTCGGCGAGTCGCGCCGGCGCGACGTTCCCGTGGAACCGCACGCGCGTGGTCAGGCCCAGCGCGGCAACACGTGCGAGCGCTTCAGCGCGCAAGGGGCCTTCGCCGAACACCTCGAGCGAGGCGGCGGGCGACTGCGGGGCCATCGCCTCCAGGAGCGGCAGAATCCCCTTCTGTGCGTTGAGCCGACCGGCGAACACGACGCGGCCGGGCGTGCGCGGCGACTCCCCATCTGCCGCCCGGAAGATCTCGTCATCGAGCGGCATCGGGGCGATGGCGACGGGCGGGACTGGGCTCGCCGCGGCGAGCCACTCGGAGACGGTCGTGGTCCGAACCCCAGCGAGCGCGCGCCGTGCGAGCCACCGTGCGACCGGATTCCGGTGCGCGAGCCGGACATCGGAGCCGTGCAGCGTCGTCACAGTCGGTGTGCGCACCCGGGCGAGGCGGACCTGCAGTGCCGCGGGGAACCACCAGTGCGCGTGGATTACCGTCGGGGACCAGCGAGAAACTTCGTGTCGCACCGCCTGCGCTCCCGAACGGATGAGGCCCAGGAGCGCGGAAAATCCAGCGAATGAACCGAGCGCCTGCTCCGCCATCGTCCCGGTGTACGCGAGCGTCTCCCGCGGTTCGGAGGCGTACCGATACCGGACGATCGAGACGCCATCGAGCTGATCCTCCGCGGGGAACCCGGGTGACGCTGGGGCGACCACGCGAACCTCGTGCCCGCGCACCCGCAGGGCACGGGCGAGTCGATGCAGGAAGACGCCCGCCACGTCACCGGGCTGGCGTGGATAGGCGTGGGTGACGAAGAGGACGCGATGCGGCCGCGGAGCGCTCACTCCGGCGGGGCCTCACGCCCGAGGGCATCGAGCCGACGCCGAAGTTCGCGCTGCTCTGCCCGGAGGACCGCGACCTGCTCCCCGAGGAGCCCCGTCGCGAAGAAGACCGAGCCAAGGATCAGGCAGGTCTGGATTACGGTCCAGATGGAGCGCACCCCGGCGCCAGTGACAGCGAGCACTCCGAGCGCCGCGACGCCGCTCAGCACCCCGATGGCGAAGAGTGCGGCGCCGAGCATCCCGAAGGCGAGGAGCGGCTTCTGGCCGAAGCGGAGTTCGAACCAGACCGCAAGCATATCGAGCACCCCGACCGGGATCCGCCCGATGCCGAACTTCGAGCGACCGGCCTGGCGCGGATAGAGCGCGACGGGAATCTCGCGGATCGCATACCCCTGCGCGTGCGCGAGGACGATCATATACCGGTGCCAGTCGGGGCGGACGGGCTGGTCGGCCATCACCGCGCGTCGATACGCCTTCACATTGTTCAGGTCCCGGACGGGCACGTCGAACAGGCTGCGGGAGAGGCGGTTGTAGATCGTGGAGACGAACGCCTTCTCGTAGTGGCCCTGCTTGTGACCGGTCACGACGTCCGCCTCGTCCGCGAGGATCGGGGCCGTGAGTCGCGGGATGTCGATCGGCAGGAACTGCAGGTCGGCCGGGTAGAAGACAAGGATATCCCCCTCGGCCGCGAGATAGCCGCTCCGCAGGGCGTCGGCGATCCCCCGCTGCACGCGGTGTCTGACGACCCGGAGAAAGGCGTAGCGCGCTTCCAGCTCGCGAAGGACGCTCGGCGTGGCATCACGGGATCCGTCGTCGACGACGACCACCTCATACCCGACGTCCTGCTCGGCGATCATCTCCGCGCACAGCTTGACGAACGTCGGAAGATTCTCGGCCTCGTCCTTCGCGGGCACCAGAATAGAGACTCGGATGGGAGCGGGCATCACGTCGGGGGCTAGAGGCGTTTCCGGAGGCGGGCGGGGAGCACGCCAAGCTGTTCACGGTACTTGGCGACGGTGCGCCGGGCGATCTGCACGCCGTCGCGCTCGAGCTGCTCGGCGAGCGCCTGGTCGCTGAGGGGGCGGTGCGGATCCTCGGCGGCAATGAGTTGCTCGATGGTCGCCTTGATGCCGCGGGCCGAAAGGTCCTCGCCGTCCGCACTCTTGAGGGCGCTGGAGAAGAAGAAGCGGAGCGGAAGCACGCCGCGCGGCGTCTGCGCGAACTTCTCATTCGTCACCCGGGAGACCGTCGACTCGTGGATCCCGACCGCCTCGGCGACTTCACGCAACGTGAGCGGGCGCAGCGCCTGGATGCCTTTATCGAAGTACTCGCGCTGCCGATCCACGATGAAGTGCATCACCTTCAGCATCGTCTGCCGGCGCTGTTCGATCGCCTGGATCAGCCATTGGGCGGCGCTGAGCCGCGTGGTGATGAACTCCTTGCTCTCCCCATCAAGCTGCCGGCGGTCACGCACGACATCCTGATACGACCGGCTCAGTCGAAGCCGCGGCAGATGCGTGTCGTTGACGAAGACGACGTAGCGTCCCTCGACCTTCTCGACGATGAGGTCAGGAATCACATACTCCGCCGCACGGGCGGCGAAGGCGAGTCCCGGCTTCGGATTCAGCCGGGCGAGCCCGTCTGCCGCGGTCTGGACCTCGGCGGGTGCCACGCCGAAGCGTCGGCCGAGCTCCACCCATCGATGCGCGAGCACCTCGTCGAAGGCCTCACGGACGAGGCGCTCCGCCAAGGTGCCTGCGAGTCCGGCATCGTGGAGCTGCAGCGCCAGGCATTCCTGCAGTGTCCTGGCGCCGACACCGGCGGGTTCAAGCCCCTGGATGACGCGGAGCATCCGCTCCGCCTCAGGGGGGCTGAAGAGCGGTGGATCCCGGTCGTCTTCTCTCGCCTCCGCGGCGAGGCGGACGACCTCGTTGATTCCGCCAAGAATCTCTTCGAGCGAGGCCGCCAGATACCCTTCGTCGGTGATGTTGCCGATGAATTCGTCGGCGAGCAGGAGGTCACGCTCGCTGAGGTCGAGGAGGCGGACCTGCGCCCGCAAATGCCCGTCGAGCCCCTGGGCGAGCGCCGCGATCGGGATCTCGCGCGAAGGTTCCTCGGGGGCGACGGGCTCGCCGTCCGTGTCCTCCCCCGCAAGGACGAACTCCTCCCATCGCGATTCATCCTCGGCCCCCGGTGCTGGCTCCGCGGGCTCGGCGTCCTCCTCGTCCCCGGACGATTCCGTCAGCGCGGGATCGGATTCGCCGTCTGAAGCGGCGACGGGCTCCTCGTCCTCCTCCACGAGCTCGAGGAACGGATTCTCGGTGAGCTCCTGCTTGAGATGCTGCTGGAGCTCGAGCAGGGGCATATGCAGCATGTCCATCGCCTGATACAGGCGAGGGTTGGTCCGAAGCTCCTGCCCGAGCCGAGCCGAGGCGTGGAGGCCGGGGCGCATGGTCAGCCGTGCTCCGCTCGGAAGCGCTCCCGGAGACGGGCTGTCAGGGTCGGGCCGAAATAGACCTTGGCCACCGTGTCGTCGAAGACCAGCTCTTCCACCGTGCCCGACACCTTCACCGCCCCATCAAACATGATGTACGCCCGGTCCACGATGTCGAGCGTCTGTTCGACATTGTGATCGGAGATGAGCACACCGATGCCGCGGTCCTTGAGTGAGGCGACGATGCCCTGGATGTCGTGCACCGCGATGGGGTCCACCCCAGCGAACGGCTCGTCGAGCATCATGAACTTCGGCCCGGTCACCAATGCGCGCGTGATCTCCAGGCGTCGCCGCTCACCGCCGGACAGGGCGTACGCCTTGCTGGCCCGGAGATGCTTGATGTTCAGCTCGTCGAGAAGTTGCTCAAGGCGAGAGAGCTGCTCCGCGCGCGGGATCGGCAACGTCTCAAGGATGGCAAGGATGTTCTCCTCGACCGAGAGCTTCCGGAAGATTGACGGCTCCTGTGACAGATACCCGACGCCTCGGCGCGCGCGCTGGAACATCGGCATCCGGGTGATGTCCTCGCCGTCGAGCCGGATGGCCCCAGCGTCCGGCGGGATCAGCCCGACAATCGTGTAAAAGGTCGTCGTCTTCCCCGCCCCGTTCGGGCCAAGCAACCCCACAATCTCCCCTTGGCGGAGTTCGAGACGGACCTGGTTGACGACGTGGCGACCGCGGTAGGTCTTCACCAGCCCGTCGGCCGCGAGGATGCTGCGCGGTGCACTCGGGGCTGACTCGGCGGTCCGTAGGGGGGGGAGCTCGCGTGGGGCCGACAACGCGGCGCGGAGCGCGTCAGGGGATGTTCGGTGCCATTCTCCAAGGGGCGCCAACCAATGGATCGTCGCGGCGTCGCCTGGCCCTTCGCCCGTCAGCGCGCCGGCGGCGGCCCGCCGCGGCAGCACGCCGTCGGCCCGG
>JBMTAR010000111.1:0-6934 GCA_049428925.1 Gemmatimonadaceae bacterium | reverse complement strand
GGCCGGCGTGCGGCGCGGCCTGCAGGCCGCGCTCGGCGACGCCGGTTGGACGGTTGGCCGCACCGTGCGCGTGCAGCGCGGCTTCTACACCTCGCAGGGCCTGCATCTCTCCCTCACCCCCCGGAGGACCCTATGAACGGATGGACCTGGCTGGCGTTGACCGCCGCCGCGCTGGCCGGCTGGCTGGCGTATCGCCGCACACGGGAAGTCGCGTGCACCATCGACCTCGCCTCGACCCCGACCGACTTCCACGCGCACGTCGTGCTCGACGGCGTCGAGGTCAACGAGGGGGACGCTGTGCTGGTCCACGGCGCGCCGGATCGCATCGGCCTCGGTGAGGTCCGCACGATGCGGGCGACCGCCACCGTGCAGCAGGCCAGCTGGCCCCGTCGGCTCCTCGTGCGCGTCCTCGGCACGAGCGGGATCACCGAGCTGTACGAAGTCGGATTCGAGGGCTGAGCGATGATCGATGCCACGATGACGCCCCCGCTCGAGACGGTGAACGAGACGACCCGCGCCGCGACCGATGATGCGGTGCTGAACCCGCGATTCTACACCACGGACTTCGACGAACTCGATCGCCTCGACGTCTCCCCCCTGCGCGCGCAGTGGGACGAGCTCGTCGACGAGTTCCGTCGCGACCCGAACAAGGACCACTTCAAGCGGACGCCGGAGTTCGCGGAGCTGGACTGGACCGGATGGTCCCCCGAGCTCAAGGCGGCGTTCATCGAGTTCCTCACGAGCTCGGTGACCGCGGAGTTCTCCGGCTGTATCCTCTACGCCGAAGTGAAGAAGCGGGTGAAGAACAAGGACATCCGCGAGCTGTTCGGCTTCATGAGCCGCGATGAGGGACGGCACGCGGGGTTCATCAACCACGTGCTCAACGACTTCAACGTCCGTGTCGACCTCTCGTTCCTGACGCGCGCCAAGAAGTACACCTTCTTCAAGCCGAAGTACATCTACTACGCCACCTATCTCTCCGAGAAGATTGGCTACGCGCGGTACATCACGATCTACCGCCAGCTGGAAGCGCATCCCGAGTACCGCTTCCATCCGATCTTCAAGTGGTTCCAGGAGTGGTGCAACGACGAGTTCCGGCACGGGGAGGCGTTCGCCGTGCTGATGCGGGCGAACCCGCACACGCTCGAGGGTGTCAACAAGCTCTGGATCCGGTTCTTCCTCCTCGCCGTCTTCGCCACGATGTACGTGCGGGACCACGCGCGGCAGACCTTCTTCCAGGCGCTCGGCTTCAACGTCGACGACTTTGACCGGAGGGTCATCCGGCTAACCAATGAGATCAGTCGGCAGGTCTTCCCGGTGACGATCGACACCGACAACCCGCGGTTCTGGGCGTTGCTCGAGCGGATGCATCAGAACATGCAGGCGATGGAGCGCGCTGACGCTGCCGGTGGGATCGGCGGGACGGTGCGGTCGGTGCTCGCCAAGCTCGACAACGGCCTGACCTTCGTGCGGCTGATGCTGCTCCCGGCGAAGCACGCACCACTCCCCGCCAACGTCCGGCTGGAGCCGGTGTGGTGAGGCGATGAGCCGTCGGCGTTCCCCCGTGACGTGGGCCCTGGAGACCCTGGGGCCCCGCTGGCTGCCATTCGCGGACATCGCGACGGCCGAGGTGCCGTTCACGCGGTTCCTCCGGCTCAGCCTCTTCCAGCTCACGGTGGGGATGGCGACGACGCTCTTCTACGGCACGCTGAACCGTGTGATGATCGTCGAGCTGCACGTTCCCTCGACGATCGTGGCGGCGATGATTGCCATCCCCCTGCTCGTGGCGCCTTTCCGCGCGCTGATCGGGTTCCGGTCGGACACGCACCGAAGCTTCTGGGGATGGCGACGGGTGCCGTACATCTACGTGGGTTCGTTCATGCAGTTCGGCGGGCTCGCGATCATGCCGTTCGCCCTGCTCCTGCTGTCCGGCGAGCAGGCGTCGGGTCCGGCGTGGCTCCCCTATGTGGGGGCCGCGTTGGCGTTCTTTCTCGTCGGGGCTGGGGCGCACACGGTCCAGACGAGCGGCCTGGCCCTTGCGACCGACCTCGCCGACGAGGCGAAGCGGCCGCGTGTGGTGGCGTTGATGTACGTGATGATGCTCGTCGGGGCGCTTGCGAGCGCTTTCCTCCTCGGCGGGCTGCTCCACGACTTCACGCCGCTCCGGCTCATCCAGGTCATCCAGGGGGCCGCGGTCTTCACCGTCGGTTGCAACTTCGTCGCCCTCTGGCAGCAGGAGGCGCGTGGTCCGGCCACGGTGCCCTACACGGCGTCGGACGTTCGACCCCGTTTCCGTGACGCGTGGCGCACCTTCGTCTCGGGGGGGCACGCGGTTCGGCTCCTCGTCGCGACAGGGCTCGGCTTCTTCGCCTTCAACATGCAGGACGTCCTCCTGGAGCCGTACGGCGGGGAGATCCTGCACTGGGGCGTGGGGGCGACGACGTCGCTCACCGGCATCGCCGCCATCGGGGCGCTGCTGGCCTTCATCCTCGCGGCAGCCCTGCTCGAGCGGAGGCATGATCCGGTGCGCGTCGCCGCGCTCGGCGCGCTCGTCGGCGTGATGGCCTTCGTCGCAGTGATCTTCGCATCGCCGCTGCATTCCTCCACCCTTTTCATCGCCGGCACGGGACTGATGGGACTGGGGGAGGGGCTCTTCGCGGTGGGAACCCTGAGTGCTGCGATGGGGCTCCGCGACGTCACGCAGCATGGGATCGCGCTCGGGGCGTGGGGGGCCGTCTTCGCGACCTGCGAAGGGCTCTCGATGGCCACAGCCGGCGTGATTCGCGATACGATGGGAGCCGCGATCCGGTCGGGGAGCCTGCAGGGTGTCTGGGCCGACCCGAGCGTCCCCTACACCGTCGTGTACCACGTCGAGACGCTGTTGCTGTTCATCACGCTGCTGGCCCTCGGGCCACTCGTGCGGTTGGTCCGGTCGGGCGCGATCCGGCGCGCGCCCGATGCGGAGTTCGGCCTCGCCGATCTGCCTGCGTAGTCGTCTTTCATCCCAGGGGGGAGGAGCTATGGAGTACATCGATGGTGCACAGATCGCCCTATACGCGTTCTGGGCGTTCTTCGTCGGGCTGGTGATCTACCTGCGCCGCGAGGACAAGCGCGAAGGGTATCCGCTCGAATCACCGCAGGGACCGCGCGAAGGGTGGCCGACCGTCCCCGAGAAGAAGGAATTCATCCACGTCACCCAGCACACGGACGGAGGGTCGCACTGATGTCGGAGCTCAAGGCAGTCCCGGTGGATCACTGGAACGGGTCCCCGCTCGTTCCGACCGGCAACCCGATGATTGATGCCGTGGGCCCGGCGTCATACGCCGACCGCGCGGACGTCCCGGACCTCACCGCGCATGGCGAAGCGAAGATCATCCCGATGCGCGTCGCGCCGAGCTTCTCGATTGCCGCAGGCGACCCGGACCCGCGCGGGCTCCCCGTGAAGGCGTGCGACGGGGCCGTCGCCGGCACGATCGCCGACCTCTGGGTCGACCGCTCAGAGCCGCAGATCCGGTACTACGAGGTGAAGCTCGCCGCGAACGGCGCGCACCGCCTCCTCCCCGCCGCGCTCGTGCAGTGGCCGCACTTCGGGCTCTGGGGGAACGACCACGTGATCGTGAAGGCGATCACCGCGGCGCAGTTCGCCAATGTCCCCACCACGAAGCGCGATGATCGCATCACGCTGTTGGAAGAGGACAAGATCATGGCGTACTACGCGGGTGGTCATCTCTATGCGACGCCCGATCGCGCCGAACCCTGGATCTGATATGACCACCTCCGTCCTCGGCGTCTCGGCGACGTCGCCCCGTGCGCGGGTGCATGGTGTCGCCGAGGCCCTCCCCCCCGGGGAACGGGTGCTCTGGGAGGGCGCGCCGCAGCCGCGCGCCCTCGCACGGCACCTCCTGCTCGTCCGGCCCCTCACGGCGTACTTCACGATGATGGTGGGCTGGTGGGTGCTGGCCAACGTCTCCCGGATCGGCAGTGCCGAATTCTGGGGACCGGTCGCCCTGCAACTGACGCTCGTCGCCGTTGTCATCGGCGGCGCACACGGACTCGCCCGATGGATTGCCGCGAGCACGACGTACGCCATCACCGACCGGCGGCTGGTGATGCGGCTCGGTGTCGTCTTCCCGCTGACCGTGAATATCCCGCTCGCCTATGTGCAGGGGGCGCAGGCGCGGACCTTCGGCGATGGGACGGGACAGATCGCGCTGCAGCTTGATCCGAAGGAGAAGCTCGCCTGGATCGTGCTCTTCCCGCACGTCCGGCCGTGGCGGATCGGTCGTCCTGAGCCGCTCCTCCGTGGCCTCGAGGATCCTGCCGCCGTCGGCGCAATCCTGCGTCGCGCCACCCTCGGCGAGTGAGGCCCCGATGAGCGTTGAAATCCACTTCGAGGCGGAGCCGGGCGCCGCCTCCGCGATGCCGCAGATCACCCCACCGAAAGCGTTCCTTCGCGCGGCGGTCGCGATGGCGGTGCTGACCCTCGTCGTCGCCACCCTCGCCGCACGGTTCGGTATCGGCAAGGCCGTCGACACCTACGGTACACCGGTCGCGCAGCGTGCGCTGCACTTCACCGATGCGCCGGACGGCGGCATCCTCGTCACCGATGCCGCGACCGGGACGCTCGCGGTCGCGATGCCGAGTGGGACGAACGGCTTCATCCGAGGCGCGCTGCGCGCGCTCGCGGCGGGACGACGTCGAGCTGGCCATTCGCCCACCGCGCCGTTCCTCCTGACTGCGTGGGACGATGGGCGTCTCACCATCGAGGACGCGACCACCGGGGAACGGATCGCCGTGAGTTCCTTCGGGCCCACACAGGTGCAGAGCTTCCTCGCGTTGCTCGACACCGCCGGACGCGTCGTCAGCGGTCCCGTGCGCTGAGGAAGGCATCCCACGGCGTCGAGTCCACCCGGACGCCGAGCAGGGCGATCTCCAGCACCGCGAGCGCCAGGATCGTCGCGTAGATCGCCGCGGCCTGTCGACGGCCCGCGGTGTGCCGCGCGCGGGTGCCGAGGAGCACCCACGCCGTCGCGACGATGAGCCCGATGAGACTCGCCGTCTGGAATGGCGAGTTCACGGCTGGCCCGAAGAACTGGCGCAGCCCTGCGAGATGTGGCGGGAGGAAGTTCGCGGCCGGGTTCTCGACGCCGAAGAAGACGTTGAGCTTCGCGACCTGTTGGACGCCCCAGAACAGGGCGAGCGCCTTGAGCCCGGTGCGATTCCGCGACCCGTGGTCGAGCCACGCGGAGAAGATCATCAGGAAGAGCGCTGCCGCATCGCTGACGAGCGTCGCGGCGATCGCTGGGAGCACCGCGCCCCACGAGGGGGCGGGCGGCGTCGGGTCGGTCGGCGCGATGCCGGTGAGGAATCCGCCGTAGAAGGTCGCGGAGACCCAGCCCCAGAGCATCGCGCCCCCGAGGAACGACCGGCGCACCGATTCGGGCGTGTCGTCTTCTCGCGTCGCGCGCATCTCGAGGAAGCCCACTACAGCGAGCAGCGTCGAGAGGACGAGGCCGGCGCCTCGGGTCCATGCGTTCGCCTGCATCGCGATGATGATTCCCGTCGCGACCCACCAGAATGCGATGACAAGCCCGACGCCGCGCCAGAGTCCCATCAGCCGCTCGTTGGGCGGACGGCGGTGACCGCCGCGTGGATGCTCTGCGCATCGGTGCGCGGCAGCGCGACGTAGCGGGCGCCCATCGCATTGGCCAACGCCTGGGCGGTCGTCGAGGGGCGCGTCGAGGTGTCGATCAGGAGGGTCGTTCCACCCAGCTGCCGGAGGAGAGCGGCACTCGCCGTGGCATCGGCCTCGGCGGCCGGTCGGCCCGGCGTGCCGTCGCGTGCGATGTTCGCCCGTGCGTCAGTCAGGAAGACGACGATTGTGTCATTCCCGTCGCGACGCGCGCGGTCAGCGAGCTCGCGGGCGCGGTCGATCGCGCTCGCGAGGGGCGTCCCGCCACCGCCCGGCAGCGCCGCCAGCGCGCGTTTCGCCGCGGCGATGGCGCGTGTGGGAGCGAGCAGCACATCGGCGGTCGCGCCGCGGAAGGCGATGAGCGCGACTTCATCACGCCGTGAGTAGGCGTCAGCGAGGAGGAGTTCCACCGCGCCCTTCGCCTCCGCCATCCGATTGAGTGCAGCCGACCCGGAGGCATCCACGACGAAGATGGCCGTCGTTCCCGTCGGCTCGACGAGCCGACGCACGCGGAAGTCGTCAGGCCGGACCTGGATGCGGACCCGTTCGCGGGCACCCGCGGGTGCGGAGCGCAGGCGTTGCCAGGGGGCCGCGGCACGCAAAGTCTCGAGGAGGTCGAGCCGACCACCGGCACGCGGATCGCCACGCCGCGTCCCCACCTGCCGGCCACGTTGGCCTCCGGCGCGATCCATCCCGGCGCGCCCGCTGCTCCGACCCGCGCGGGGGGGCGACGCTGGGGCGGACATCGTCAGACCGACGGGGAGCGTGGCGAGCGCCGCCTCAATCAGCCGCTCCTCCAGCGCCTTCACCTCGTCGGCACTCGGCGTGTTCGAGGGGTCCGGCGGTGGGGTCTCCGCGTCGGTGGGTGGCGGCGGCGGTGGCGGCGGTGACTCGGCCGCGTCATCAGCGGCCGGTGGGCGTCGGGTAGCGCGCGGCCCGAGGACCAGCGCGGCGGCCGCCGCGCAGTCATCGTCGGAGGTGTGGGCGCGTCCATCGAGTGCGGCGCAGCCCCGTGCCGTGCGCACCGCGAACGAGAGCGCGCGAACCGAGGACACGCCGAGGAGTTCGGCCGTTGCCACGAGCGTCGCGACCTGGGTGTGCGCGATGTCGACGGCGTGCCAGCGGGATGCGGCGGCGTCGATCTCCTCGCGCGTCAGGAACGCTTCCGTCTCGTCGGTATCGAGCGCGAGATGGAACGCGAGGCGATCGGCGAGCGCTGGGTGGATCGGCTCGTCCTCCGGT
>JBMTAR010000110.1:0-6974 GCA_049428925.1 Gemmatimonadaceae bacterium | reverse complement strand
CGCCCCGGCGGGGGGGGACGGGGCTTCGGCAAGGGGTGGAACGAAGCGAGGTTTTTGAAGCCCTGTCGAATGCATGAGACCCTCACCCTACGTCCGTCTTCCCGGCGTCCGGGCATGGCGTCGGCAGAGATGTTGGATCCGCTTCGGAGGACTTATCGGCTCAAAAAGTGAGTCGCCCCGTCCCGAGACGTATCTTTCGGGAAGGTAGGCCGCGCCCCCGATACCGTCAATCCGACCCTTCCGCCCGACCCCGTCATGGATCTCCTGACCATCGCCGGCCTTGCCGCCCTCGTCCTCTGGGCCGCCGGCACCTTCGCCTTCGAGGCGCCCGGCGTCATCCACGGGCTCCTCACGCTCGGCGTCTTCCTGCTGGTCCTCGGCGCCATTCGCCGCGCGAAGCCGACCAAGCGGTAACCCGCGCGCGGCGACCGCGCGCTCGACGCTTCGTGCGACGCAGGGCGCGCGACCCCCCACGGCCTCGCGCGCTCAGATCTCCCAGTTCGAAAGAACGAGCCCCGCCCCCGCCACTGGTTCCTCGCATCCGGCGAGATGCATCCGGAGGTCGGTCCACCGGACGCGCGCCCCCGCCCCGACGAGCGCCGCGAAGGTCTCGCCGTACTCCCCCTGCACGCGCAGCGCCCCGCGCAGCGCCCCGCTCGCCCGCGCCTGCGCCGCGATTGCCGCGGCGAGTCTCGGCACCTGGCGGCGGTCGGCGAGCGCGACCTTCAGGACGCGAATCTCCTCCAACGCCCGTCCCTCCACGAGGGGGACGTCGTGATAGAGCGCGAACCCCTCGAGACGTCCCGCGGCATCCTCGAGGAGAAGGCAGTCCCCGATGCCGTGCGCCAGCGTGGCGGTGATCTCGCGCGCATAGTCGGCCCCGGGACGAAGCCGGTCGAGCAACGCGGTGCACGCGGCCAGCGCGTCAGCGCGCGCCGCGGCCGATCGCTGCCCGAGCCGCGCGGGTGGCCCATCCCCCGTCGCCGCGGCCAGCGTGACCGTCACCGTGACACGCCCGGGGAGGAAGCCACGGCGTGCGTAGAAGCCGATGTTGTCCATCGTGCGCGGCATCGTCTCGAGCCCGATGATCGAGCACCCCGCCGCCCGCAGATGCCGCACCGCCGCCGCCACGATCCGCCCGCCGACCCCCTGCCCCTGCAGGTCCTCGCGCACCGCCAACGGGCCCATCCACCCCTCGCGCCCGGAGACGTGCGCGAGGTTGAACGCCGCCAGCGCCCCCGTCTCGTCGCGCCACGCCATCGCGCCGTCGCCCGCCGCCTCGAACGCGAAGGCCCAGATGCGCGGATGGAGGGGCGGCACGCGGACGCCGACCATCCCGTCGCGGCGATAGCGCTCGCTGAACGCGTCGCTGAAGAGCCCGTTCAGCTCCGCCAACGGTACCGCCGCGAGCGGGACCGGCCCGGCGACGCGCCGCGGCGCGACCGCCGTCACGATGGGCCCGCCGCGAGTGCCGCGAGCCCATCAACCGCCTCCGCGTCGACCGCACCACGCATCGTCGTGGTGACGCTCGCGGCTCCACTTCGCGGATCGACGCCCACCGTGATGACGCGATCGAGCCCGTCCTTCACCCCGTCGATGTGTGTGATGACGATCACCTGCTCGAAGCGGTCCTCCATCGACCGCAGCAGCGCGACCACCGCCTGCCGCCGCACGTCGTCGAGTGAGCCGAAGACCTCGTCGAGCACGAGGAGCGAGAAGCGCTGTCCCGCGCGATCGGCGATCATCTGCGAGACGGCGAGTCGCAGCACGAGGAACGCCAGATCCTCCTCGCCGCCGGAAATCACCGGCTTCGGGACCCCCTCCTCGAGGAGCTGGACCTTGTACTTCTCGTCGAGGTCGAGCTCCGTGTAGCGCGCGTCGGTGAGGTCGCTGATCAGCCCTGAGGCGATCTCCGAGAGTTCGGGACGCATCGCCGCGTTGAGGTCGGTGCGGAGGTCGCCGTACACGCGCACGAGCTCGTCGTGCAGGCGTCGCTCTGCCTCCAACCGCGCGGCGTGCGCCCGCTGTGCCTCACTGGCCTCGAGGGCCGCTGCGGCGCGATCGACCTCAGCGGCGGCGGTATCCCGAGCGAGCCGTGCGGTCGCGAGGCGTTGCTGCGCCTCGAGCACCGCGATGCGCGCGGCCTCATACGCCGCCTGCAACGACGCGTCGCCGTCGGCCGGGAGCTGCAACGCCGTCTCCTCGGCACGCAGCGCCTCCCGTCGCGCCTCGAGCGCACGGCGCTGCGCCGCCAGCTCGGCCGCTTCACGCTCGAGCGCGGGGAGCCGCTCCGCCTGCGCGATGAGGCGCGCCGCATCCCGCTCGAGCTGCACCAGCGCCGCCAACTCCGCCTCGAGCGCCTGATGCGCCACGGCGTCGTATCCCTCGGGGAGCTGACGCCGTTCCTCCTCGAGGGTGGCGAGGAGCGCGGTCTTCGTGGCGAGGTCCTGCGCGACGCCGCGGTGCTGGCGCGCCGCGCCTTGGGCCTCGACCCGCGCGCGCTCGAGCGCCGCGAGCCCGTCCCCCTGCGAGCGACGTGCCGCCTCCTGCGTCGCGAGCGCCTCCGGCATCGGCTCGAGTTCGGCCGCCCGCTGACGGAAGTAGGTCCCGTTGGATTCCAGTGCCGCCATCTGCGCCTCCAGCACGTCGACGACGTCGGCGAGATGGGTGCCGAGGGGGCGCGTGCAGGTCGGGCACGGACTCGCATCGCCGAGCCCGACGATCCGGTCGCGCTGTTCACGGACCTCGAGGTACTGCACGCGGAGCGCACGGAGCTGGGCGTCGACGTCCTGCCGGTCGCGGACCCACCCGGTGCGGAGCCGTTCCGCCTCACGCTCCACCTCGGCGAGCGCCGCACGCGCCGACTCGAGTCGCGGCGTGAGCTCCACCTCGGCGGCGGCCGCCGCCGCGCGCCGCGCTTGCTCCGCGCGCAGCGCCGTCGCGTCCGCCTCGAGGATCGCGCGTTGCTCGTCGATCGCACGCCGGCGGGCCGCCCCTTCGCGGAGGAGACGCTGCGCCTCGGTTCGCGCGCGGACGTCGGGAAGCGCATCGAGCCGAGGCCGGAGCGGCGCGAGCGCCGCAACGGCCTCGACCGCGGCCGCGCGGTCCGACGCGAGACGCGCCGACGCCGCCGCCTGCCCGAGCAATTCCCCGTCGACGCCCGCAAGCTCCCGCGCGATCCGCTCCCGCGTCTCACGCGCCGCCTGCACCGCCGCCCAGCGCGGCGCGATCGCCGCGTGCGTGGCGGTCGCCGCAGTCCCCGCCGCCTCGGCCGACGCGACCTCGACCGCCGCCCGCTCACGCGCCGCACGCGCCTCGGTCAGCTCACGGGTCAGCGCCTCGGCATCCGGCAGCGCGCTGCGGACGCCGGTGAGCTCCGCGGCGAGCGCCCGCCGACGCTCCTCCGCCGCGCTCTGAGCCAGACGGAGCCGTTCGTAGCCGAGGACGCGGGAGAGGAACTTCCCGCGGTCGGGGGCGCTCAGGTTCTGCATGAGCGCAAGCTCCTTCTGCCCCGTGAAGTAGGTGTGCGCGAATTCGTCGCGCGTCATCCCCAGACGGCGGCCCACCATCTCGTTGACCGCGCGCACCGAGTTCGCCACGGGTGCATCCGCGCCGTCGAGGTAGAGCTCCGCCGTGGTCAGCCCCCGGAGCACGCGATACCGATGCCCCGCGAGCTCGAACTCGAGCTCGACCCGCACGGGCGCTCGCGCCGGCGCGCGCAGCGCGCGGATCGAGTCCGCGGTCCCACGGGCCGCCTGCGCACCGAAGAGCGCCCAGACGATCGCCTCGAGGATGGTCGACTTCCCGGCGCCGTTCGGGCCGATGATCCCCGTGAGCCCACGCTCGAACTCGAGCGTGGTGTCGAGATGCTGCCGGAAGTTCTGCAGCCGCAGCCGGACGAGTCTCATCCCTCGCCCCCGGGGACCAGGCGATCCCCCTCGTCCCGCTCGGCGTCCGCGAGATACCGGAGCCCGAGCGCCACGAGCGCCTCGCGCGGGACATCGGAGGGGAGCGCCCGCGACGCGAGTGCCGCGCGCAGCGCGTCGGTCAGCGTCGGCCGACGCGCGGGTGCGCCCCCGCTGGCCTCGCGGCGCACCGACTCGGGCCGGCGCACATCGAGATGGAAATGCAGCGCACGCCGCTGCACCTCGCGCAGCGCGGCGTGATCGAGCTCACGCGCCACGTGGCGCGGGACGTCGCGGAGGACGAGTCGGACGATCGCCCCATCGATTCCGCCGGGCACGGTGGCGACCGCCGACGCGATCGCTGCGTCGAGCTCCGCCGCCGTCCGGCCGGCCCCATCGACCGACGGGAGGTCGAGGAGCGGGCGCGTGGGCGACAGGGGATGCACCGTCTGCGCACCGGTCCGCAGATCGCGCTCGATCATCCCTTTCCCCGCGAGGCCCGCGGCCCGCTCCTCGCGGAGCTCCCCCCACGGGTTCGTGCTGGTGTACTCGAGCGAGCCGGAGTACCAGACGTGGTCCGCCACGCGCGTCGTGACGTGATAGTGCCCGAGGGCCACATAGTCCCACCCCGGACGCGTGACCTCGGCAACGGGGATCTGCGCGGCGGCACGGTCCTCGCCACCCGCCGCCGGGAGCACCCCCTGCACCTCACCGTGCAGGACGAGGACGTTGTAGCGCGCCTCGGGGTCGGGGGTGAGGTCGACACTCCCCGGTGGCAGATCCGGGACCGCGAGCACCGAGACGCCGAGCCGCGGGAACTGCAGGCGTCGGGGTGCGCGGTCCGCCACGAGGATCGGGGGCGCGCCGTCAGCGCGCGGGGCGAACCCCTGCTCGAAGAGCCGCAGGATGCATGCCGACTCCGTGGAGCGCGGCATGTCGTGGTTCCCCGCCGCGATCACGATCGGCGTCTCCGGCAGTCCGTGCACGAGCCGCCCGAACTGCCGGAAGGCGTGGAGGATCGCGGTGTTGGTCGGGCGGACGGTATGAAACACGTCGCCGCCGATCACGATCAGCTCCGGCGCGATCGCGAGAATACGGTCCACCGCCCGTGCGAAGGCCTGCGCGACATCGGCTTCGCGCTGGTTGATGCCCATCGGCGTCTGCCGCTGGTACTGCCGGAAGCCGAGGTGGAGGTCGGAGAGGTGGAGGAGCCGCACGGACCGGGAAATCTACCCGCCGTAGTCGTCCCCGGACGCGGGCGTCCGTAGCGGCGCCGGCCCCCGCCCGCCCACCACCTCGGGGGCGACGCGCTTCTTCAACTGCTTCGAGAAGAAGGCGAGCACGTTGTCCGGCCGCTTCAGCAGCGTGACGTTGCGCGCGCGGAGGATCGCCTCCTCGTCATCCCCAGCGAGGGCGAGGACGTCCTGGACCTGCCCCACCGTGATCGAGGGGTCGAGGCGGCGCAGCGTCTTCGTCACCGCCATCTCGAGGGTCGGGACCTCGGCCGGCGGGAACTGTTCCACCCCCTCGCGCCCGGTGAGCACGGCGGGCCGCGGGAAGCGGACGAAGATGGGCTGCCCGAAGTGCGGGTGCCGCACCATCAGCTGTCCCTTCTCCAGCGTCGCGAGCCGCGCCTTCGTCGCCGGCGCGAGGGTCTGATAGCCGGGCGTCGCGAGCTCGTCGGCGTCCATCCGCCCGAAGAGCTGCGTCCCGCTGTTCCCGACCACGCGCCGATGAACCTGCGAGCGGAACTGCTGCGCGCCGAAGAGCACGAGCCCGAGGTAGCGGCCGCGCTCCGCGATGTCGAGGAGCATCTGCCGCACATACGTGTCCGCGCCGTCGGAGGGCGCGTACTTGTTGAGCTCGTCCACGAAGACGACGACCTGCTCCACCCCGAGCGCGCGCTTTTCGAGATGCTCGCGCAGCTGCGAGATGATCCGCGCGAAGACGAGATCCTGCGCGTCCTCCTCGAGCTGGGCGACGTCCACCACATAGACGGCGCGGTCCTCGAACGCCCCGAAGGGGAGGTCGCTCACCGTGCCGTCGTCGGTGACGAGCCCCTTGCAGCGGGTGGAGATGTTCCCGAGCCGATTGCGCACCTTGCGGATCGTCGCGATGTGATGCGTCCGCCACTGCTCCTGGTTGCCGGCCTCCATCGCCTGCAGGAGCTCGCGGAACCACCGCTCGAGGTCGGCGAACGAGCGCACCTCGTGCGCGCCGTCGAGCAGCTTATCCTCGAACCGCTGGTCGACGACACGCTCCTTGATGAAGTCGATCAGCGCGTCGGCCTTGGCGTCGATGTCCTCGCGGCTCAGGAGCACCTCGGCGTACTGCAGCGTCTCGCGCAGCCCCCACGTGAGCGGGGTGACGCTCTCCGCGAGCGCGTCGTGCGTGCGGAGCGTGGCGAGGTGCGTCCCGCGCGCGTGCCAGGGCGCGAAGTAGCGCACTCGGGCGAAGGGCTCGGCGGGCACGCCCAGCGCGTCGTACAGCGCGCGATCCGCCGGATCGAGCCGCGTCGCCGGGCGGTCGATGAAGCAGAGGTCAGGTCCCTTCACGTTGAAACAGACCGCCGCGACCTTCCCCTTCCGCACCGGGAGATGCGTGAAGATGCTCGCGAGGAGCCACTGCACCGCGCTCGTCTTCGTCGCGAGCCCCGAGACCCCCGAGATCGCGAGATGCGCGGCCTCGGGGCCGAGGAGGAAGTCGGCGTCGAGGTGCACCGCCGCATCGGTGCCGCCGGAGCGATACGCCCCCACCGGGATCCCGCGCGCATCGCTCCCCTGCACGTACGTGTCCATCCGGAGCGCCGCCTGCACGTCGGCCTCGGTGGCGAGGTGCACCGTGCCCATCGGGACGGGCTGCAGCGGCTCCTCGGGTATCTGCCGCAGCACCGCCGCGGTGTAGAGCCGGATCTCCGTGCGCTCCGTCGGCGCGGTCGCGCTCGCCCCGGGCTCACCATCGGCGCCGAGCACGTCGTGCAGCGGCGTCTGCAGGTCGGTGTACCCGAACCCTTCGGTCACCACGCCGTACACACACGGGAGGACGCCGTTCACCGGGCGCGTCGACTCG
>JBMTAR010000109.1:0-6995 GCA_049428925.1 Gemmatimonadaceae bacterium | reverse complement strand
GGCTGGGCTTTGACTATCGGTCGGTGGGTCGAGGCCACGAGTGAGGGTCCTGATCACCGGGGTCGCCGGCTTCCTCGGGTCGCACCTCGCCGACCGCTTCCTGCTAGACGGCCACGAGGTTGTCGGGCTCGACAATTTCCTCACCGGGAATCCGGACAACATCGCGCACCTGATGGGGGACGAGCGCTTCTCGTTCATCCGGCACAACATCTCGGAGTTCACGTACGTCGCCGGCCCCCTCGATGGGGTGCTCCACTTCGCCTCCCCGGCGAGCCCGGTCGATTATCTCGAGCTCCCCATCCAGACGCTGAAGGTCGGCTCGCTCGGCACGCACAACGCCCTCGGGGTCGCCCTCGCGAAGGGGGCGCGGTTCCTCCTCGCCTCCACCTCCGAGGTGTACGGTGATCCGCTCGTCCATCCGCAGCCCGAGTCGTACTGGGGGAACGTGAACCCCGTCGGGCCGCGCGGGTGCTACGACGAGGCGAAGCGCTTCGCCGAGGCGATGACGATGGCCTATCATCGGGCACAGGGCGTCGACACCCGGATCGTCCGGATCTTCAACACCTACGGCCCCCGGATGCGACCGAGCGACGGGCGCGTCGTCTCGAACTTCATCATGCAGGCGCTGCGCGGCGAGGCACTCACCGTCTACGGCGACGGGTCGCAGACCCGCTCCTTCTGCTACGTCTCCGACGAGGTCGAGGGGATCTATCGGCTCTTCCACAGCGGCGAGACGCAGCCCGTGAACATCGGGAACCCCGATGAGTTCACCGTCCGCCAGCTCGCGGAGCTCGTGATCGAGATGACCGGATCCGCCTCGGCGATCACGGCGCTCCCGCTCCCCGCGGACGATCCGAAGGTCCGGCAGCCCGACATCACCCGGGCCCGGTCCGTCCTCGGCTGGACCCCCGCCGTCCCCCTCCGGGAGGGCCTTCGGGCCACGATTGATTACTTTCGAGGGCTCCCAGGCTCCGCTCGCCTGCAACCCCCGACCTGATGCCCGCCCCGTCGCCCGTCACTCCGTTGGATTCCCGCCTGCCCGGCGCCGCTTGGCTGTCGAGCCCGGTCCGGTCCGCCGCCACAGCGGCGCGGCGCGGGGGGCGGTGGCGCGTCGGCGTGTGTCTCGCTCTCGTCGCCGTGGTGGTCTCGGCCTGTTTCCGGCCGTTCAACGTCCGGGACTACCCCACCTCGGTCGCGCTCTTCGAGGCGGGCATGGCGAAGTTCGAGGCGAAGAAGTTCGGCGATGCCGCGTCTGCGTTCGAGCGACTCACCCTCGATCTCCCGGCCCGCGACACCCTCCTCCCGAAGGCGCAATGGTACCTCGGGCTCGCGCGCCTGAAGCGGAGCGAGCGGCTCCTCGCGGCGCAGGCATTCATCAAGCTCAGTGAGACCTTCCCCGACGATTCGCTCGCGGACGATGCGCTCCTCAAGTCGGGGCAGGTCTACGTGGAGCTCTGGAAGACGCCGTCGCTCGATCCGCAGTACGGCCTGCTCGCGCAGACGCAGTTCCGGCTGTTGGTGGGGGTCTATCCCGATTCGCCGCTCGCCGACTCGGGGACGACGGCGCTGAAGGACCTTGATGAGCGTTTCGCGTCGAAGGACTACGACACGGGGATGCACTACTTCCGGCGGAAGGCGTTCGACTCGGCCATCCTGTATTTCAAGGACGTGGTGAAGAACTGGCCGGAGTCGGAGCGCGCCAAGCAGGCGATGTTGCGGATGGTCGAGATTTATCGACTCCCGTTTATGAATTACGAGGACGACGCGCGCGAAGTCTGCCAAGCGCTCCTCGGGGCGTACCCGGAGGACCCGGGGGTGCTCGCCGCGTGCAAGATCGACCCCGCGGATTCGACGACGACGGCCGGGCGTCGGCCCCCGGCCCTCCGCTGACCGACGGATGACCGCCCCGCGGCGCCTCGCGCTGCTCGGGGGGAGTTTCGACCCACCCCATCTGGGCCACCTGCACCTAGCGTACCAGGCGCTCGAGCAGCTTGGCTGCGATGAGGTGCGATTCATACCGACGCACCACCAGCCCTTGAAGGGGGCCTCGGCCCTCTCGGCGCCCGCCCATCGACTGACGATGGTCCGCCTGATGGTGGAGGGGATTCCCGGGATGCGGGTCGATCCCATTGAGATGGAACGGGGCGGGTTATCTTTCGCGGTCGACACGGTGCGGGTCCTTCGGGCAGCCGAACCGGGCGTGGAGCTCTGTCTCCTCCTCGGCGCGGATGCCGCGGCGACGCTGCATCAATGGCGTGAGCCGGCGGTGCTGGCGTCGCTGTGTCGGATCATCGTCTGTTCGCGCGGGGAGGACTCCCTGGCGCTCCCAGACGGGACCCCGCCGGTCGAGCGGCTCGCGACTCGGCGGCTCGACCTCTCGGCCACCGAGGTGCGGGCGCGGGTCCGTGCCGGGCTCCCGGTGCGTGGGTGGGTGACGGATGCCGTCGCGGACTACATCGCGGCGTGCGGGTTGTATCGCCTGGGTGGGGAGGCGCCGTGAGCCGGCGTCGAGCCACCCGTTCCTCCTGAGAGCGTCCAGACGTCCATGTTCAAGCAGCTCATCGCCAAGGTCATCGGCACGCGCCACCAGCGCGAGGCCCGTCGCGTCCAGCCGATCGTCGACGAGATCCGACGGCACGGGGAGGGGCTCGCGGCCCTGTCGGACGCCGAGCTGCAGGGGAAGACGGCCGCGTTTCGCGCCACCATCGCCGAGCGGACCGCGCCGCTGCAGGCGCGGATCGATGCGCTCCGCGCCGAGAAGCACGCGGCCGCCGACCCCGCCGAGCGCGAGGCACTCGACCGCCAGCTTGGCGGGGCGGATGGGCAGGGGGGCCTCGAGGCCGAGCTCCGCCAGGTGATCGCCGACGTCCTCGACGAGATCCTCCCGGAGGCCTTCGCGACGGTGCGCGAGGCCGCCCGGCGGCTCTGCGGCACGACGGCGAGTGTGACCGGCCGCGAGCTGTCGTGGGACATGGTGCACTACGACGTGCAGATGATCGGCGGCATCCAGCTGCATCTGGGCCGCATCGCCGAAATGGCCACGGGTGAGGGGAAGACGCTCGTCGCGACGCTGCCGCTCTACCTGAACGCACTGCCCGGACGCGGCGCGCACCTCGTCACGGTGAACTCGTACTTGGCGCGGCGCGACTCGCAGTGGATGGGCTACCTCTTCCAGTGGCTCGGTCTCACCGTGGGGTGCCTCGACGACACGGAGCCCGGCTCGCCTTCGCGGCGAGCCGCGTATGCGTGCGACATCACGTACGGCACGAACAACGAGTTCGGCTTCGACTATCTCCGCGACAACATGGTCGTCGAGCTCGCGCAGCGGGTCCAGCGGCCGCACATCTATGCGATTGTCGACGAGGTCGACTCGGTGCTCGTTGACGAAGCGCGGACGCCGCTCATCATCTCCGGTCCGGTCGGGAACGAGGGGGACCGCGCCTACGCGGAGCAGAACCAGGCGGTCGCGCGGCTGGTGCAGCGCCAGACCGTCCTCGTCAACGACCTCGTGGCGAAGGGGGAGAAGCATCTCGCCGCCGACGAGCGGACCGAGGCCGGTGTCGCCCTGTATCAGGCGCGACTCGGGAGCCCGCGGAACAAGCGACTCCTCAAAGTGATGCAGGAGACGGGGGTCAAGCAGCTGATCCAGGAGACCGAGCTCGCGCATCTCGCCGACCGGAAGCTCCCGCCCGCGAAGCAGGAGTTCCGCGACCTCGAGGAGGACCTCCTCTTCGTGCTCGACGAGAAGGGGCACTCCGTCCATCTCACCGACCGCGGCGTCGATTATCTCTCGCCGCAGGCGCACGACGAGTTCGTCCTCCCCGACATCGCCACGGCGATGGGGCGCCTGGAGCGCGATGCCGCCCTCGAGCCCGCGCAGCGCCGGGAGGCGAAGCGGCAGCTCGAGATCGAGTATGCCCAGAAGTCGGAGAAGCTGAACATCATCCATCAGCTCCTTCGGGCGCATGTGCTGTATGAGAAGGACGTCAACTACGTCGTGCAGGACGGGCAGGTGCTCATCGTCGACGAGTTCACCGGTCGCACGATGCCGGGGCGCCGGTGGAGCGAGGGGCTCCACCAGGCCGTCGAGGCCAAGGAGGGGGTGCAGGTGAAGGGGGAGACGCAGACCCTCGCCACCATCACCATTCAGAACTACTTCCGCCTCTATGAGAAACTTGCCGGCATGACAGGCACCGCCGAGACGGAGGAGACGGAGTTCTTCCAGATCTACGGGCTCGAGGTCGCGGTCATCCCGACGAATCGGGCGATCATCCGCGACGACCGGCAGGACCTGATCTACAAGACGCGGCGTGAGAAGTTCAACGGAATCCTCGAGGAGACGCGCCGGCTGCATCAGCTTGGCTTCCCGGTCCTCGTCGGCACCACGAGCGTGGAGGCGTCTGAGACGCTCTCGCGCCTGTTCCAGCGCGCCGGGCTTCCGCACAACGTGCTGAACGCGAAGTACCACCAGCGCGAGGCGGAGATCGTCGCGCTCGCCGGCCAGAAGGGCGCGATCACGATCGCGACGAACATGGCCGGCCGCGGCACCGACATCAAGCTCGGCGAGGGGGTGCGTGAGGCGCTCCCGTCCCAGGTGTCCGACGCCGACGGCAAGATGATCGACGTGACGGAGATCGGTGGGCTGCACATCATCGGCTCGGAGCGGCACGAGTCGCGGCGGATCGATCGGCAGCTGCGCGGCCGTGCCGGGCGGCAGGGTGATCCGGGGAGCTCGCAGTTCTTCCTCTCCCTCGAGGATGACCTGATGCGGCTCTTCGGGTCGGATCGCATCGCCCGACTGATGGACTCCCTCGGGGCGCAGGAGGGCGAGGTCCTGACGCATCCGCTGCTCACGCGGTCCGTCGAGACGGCGCAGAAGCGCGTCGAGCTGCAGAACTTCCAGTCGCGCAAGCGGCTGCTCGACTACGATGACGTGATGAACCAGCAGCGCGAGGTCGTCTACTCGCTGCGGTCCTTCGCGCTCGAGGGCGGGGAGGAGCTGAAGGGCGAGGCCGAGCGCATGATCGAGGCCGCCGTGGAGCGCCGGGTGACGAACGCGCTTGAGGGCGCCGCGACGGCGACGGAGTGGGATGTCGAGGGCCTCCGCGAGGAGCTCCTCCTGCACTACCTGCTCCGCGTGCCCGCGTTCGAGCCGGAGGGCATCCGGCCGGCGACACTCCCCGACGCGGCGCGCGAGGCCGCGGACGCCGCCACGGCGGCGTTCCGCGAGAAGCTCGTCACCCTTGGCGAGTTCGGTCCGCGCCTGCTCTCGTTGGTGATGCTCAATGTCCTCGACGAGAAGTGGAAGGACCATCTGTATGACCTTGACCAGCTGCGGGCGGCGATTGGCTACCGTTCGTGGGGACAGAAGGATCCGCTCGTCGAGTACAAGCAGGAGGCCTTCACGATGTTCGAGGACCTCATGCGCGATATGCAGCACACCTTCACGGAGCGTTTCTTGAAGGTGCAGCTGGTCTTCGAGGAGGCACCGCCCATGCCGGCCGTGCCGGCGGGTGGGCTGGAGGGCCTCGGGCCCACGGGGACGCCGCCCGCGTCAGCGCCGACGTCCATCGACCCCTTCGCGCCGGCTGCAGACCCCACGACGATGCCCAAGGTCGTCGGCGCGGGGCGCGGCGTCGCATCGCTCGCAGCTGCTCCCTCGCCGTCCACCGGGGAGTTTGAGGGGGCCGGCCGCAACGACCCCTGCCCCTGCGGGAGCGGGAAGAAGTTCAAGAAGTGCCACGGCGCGGCGGGGTGATGTTGGACGCGGTCCCCCGGTGACGCCGAGGCCAGGGCGCGTGGCGATGGTGTCCGCGTGCCCGCCGTCCGGACTCTGCCAGTTGCCGATCGACCCCGGGAGCGCCTGCGCGCTCTCGGGGTCGACGCGCTCAGTGGGGCGGAGCTCCTCGCCCTCCTGATTGGGTCTGGCACGAGGACGCAGAGTGCGGCCGACGTGGGCGCGGCGCTGCTCGACCGCTGCGGCGGGTCGCTCCGACGACTGGCGCAGACGCCGCTCGCCACGCTCGCCTCGGTGCCGGGCGTCGGTCCCGTCCGCGCCCTCACCATCCACGCGGCACTCGATCTCGGGCGGCGTCTGGCGGCTGAGCCGACGGAGACGCGCCCTCCGATGCGTGGCCCGGACGACGTCTTCCGCTTCTACGGTCCACGGCTCGGCGGGCTCGGCGTCGAAGAGTTCCACGTCGCCGTCCTCGACGCCCAGCACCGCCTGGAGCGAGACCTCCTGATCAGCCGGGGAATCCTGGACGGCTCCCTTGTCCACCCGCGCGAGGTATTCCGCGAGGCGATCGCCGAGCGGGCGGCGGCGGTGATCCTCGTGCACAACCATCCGTCTGGGGATCCCACTCCGAGTGCGGAGGATCAGGCCGTCACCCACCAGCTCGTCGCGGCGGGGCGACTGCTCGACATCCCGGTGCACGACCACCTCGTCATCGGGCGCGGTCGCTACGTCTCGTTGGCTCAGGAGGGGCGCCTCTTGTAAACGGCGGCAGGGCTTGGCATATACCGATGGTGACCACCGCCGCGCTCGCCGAGATCATCCCGGGATGGACGCTGCCGGACGACGCCGCCGCACGGCTCGATCCGGAGCTCCTCGGACGCGCCTACCGCTTCAGCGAGAAGGCGCACGCGGGGCAGACCCGCCGGAACGGGGATCCCTACGTCACGCACTGCGTCTCGGTGGCGAAGATCCTCGCCGAGCTGCACCTCGACACGGTGACGGTGGCGAGCGGGCTCATCCACGATGTCGTCGAAGACACCGGGAGCACCGTCGAGGACGTCGAGCGGGAGTTCGGTCGCGAGGTGGCGCAGATCGTCGACGGCCTCACGAAGATCGGCCACCTCCCGATGGCCTCCCGGGAGGAACGGCAGGTCGAGAGCTATCGCAAGCTGCTGCTCTCCGTCGCGAAGGACGCCCGCGTGATCCTCGTGAAGCTCGCCGACCGGCTGCACAACATGCGGACGCTCGAGTGGATGCC
>JBMTAR010000108.1:0-7011 GCA_049428925.1 Gemmatimonadaceae bacterium | reverse complement strand
AGGATCTCATCGGGCTGCACCGCCTCCTTCACGCGGCGCAGCTCGTCCATCATCGACTCGTCGATCTGCAGCCGGCCCGCGGTGTCGAGGATGACCACCCGGTCCCGCTCCTTCCGCGCCTGCTCGACGCCGGCCTTCACGATCCGCACCACGTCCGTCGTGGTGCGGTCGGCGTAGACCGGCACGCCGAGGTCGCGCCCGAGGGTCTCGAGCTGGTCGATCGCCGCGGGACGGTAGACGTCCGCCGCGACGAGCCGGGTCGCCCGTCCCTCGCCCTGCAACCGCCGCGCCAGCTTCGCCGCGGTGGTGGTCTTGCCGGAGCCCTGCAGCCCCACCATCAGGATGACGGTCGGCGGGAGGGTGGACATCTTGAGCCCTTCCGACCGCTCGCCCAGCATCACGGTGAGCTCGTCGTAGACGATCTTCACCAGCTGCTGCGCGGGCTGGATCGTCTTGAGCTGCGCGACGCCCGTCGCCCGCTTCTCCACCCGCTCCAGGAACTCGCGCGTCAGCTGGAAGGAGACGTCGGCCTCGAGGAGCACCCGGCGCACCTCGCGCAGGCCTTCCTTGATATCGGCGTCGCTGAGCACGCCACGCCCGCGCAGGCGGGCGAAGGTGGCTTCCAGCTTCTCGGACAGCTCTTGGAACATAGAGCCTTGAAACATAGGGACGGGGGTGGCTCGGGCCAAGGGTCTGCCCCTCCCCGTCCAGCTTCCCGGTCGCCACCGCAGCGTGACGGGGCTGATCAGTAGTTGATCTGCGCCTGGATCCGGAGGAATTGACCGCGCTGGCGGTTGCCGATGGACTTGGCGTCCTCGAAGAGGCGGTCCGAGCTGGTGTACTGAACCGTGAGCTCGAACGCCGGGTTCGGGAGCCACTCGACACCAACCTCGGACTCGTGCACCTCGTAGTGCCGCGCATCGAGCTCGACCTTCTTCCCGCCATCGTATTGGTGGAGACGAACGAAGGGCTGGATGACCTGACCATTGCGTCGCCACCGGTACATCGCCTGCACGAACCCGCCCGCCAGGGGCTGGGACTCCACGCGATTGGTCGAAGCCACATATTGCGGCCCGATGCCCCGGTTGTACTCGGCGACAAGCCCGAAGGGCTGCGCGTACCAGACGAACGACACCGCGGTGCGCTCATCTCGGTACTCAGGGTCGAAGCCCACGCCGCTGCTCACACTCGGCAACACGAATCGGCCCGTGTACGCTTGGACGGACGCCTCGACGATCTGACCGGAGGCGAGCCGCCACGGGTACGTGAGGCGCGCGACCGCGTGGGAGGAGTTGTTGGCTTCCGGCCGGTTCGCGGTCTGCCCATTGAAGAGCCCGACCCCCAGGACGCCGTAGTCACCCGAGCCCTTGAGACCACTGTCGACGAGCATCCGGAACCGGTCGGCCGCGATCCGTGGTGCCCAGTAGTACAGCACGCCAATGTCACGTTCGTTCGGGAGCGCACTGTTCAGTGCATCGTGACGATCGAGCGGAATACGATTCGAACTGGACTGCAGGTTCTCGAAGCCGTACGGAACCTTGCTCTGCCCGATGCGGACGCGGTGGATGCGCTGCGCATCCAAGGCAACGTCCGCGTAGGCATCGCGGAGCTGGAGGTAGTGCAGTGCACCCGCGGCATCCGCCGCATAGTCGGGCTGCACATAGATGGACACGCGGGGATGGACGTTCCCGCTGAGAATCAGGCGCCCGCGCCGCAGAAAGAAGCCCCCGTTGTCACCGATCGACCGGTCGCACTGCGAGCACACGAGTGCGCCATTCGTCTCCAGCAGCCTATTGTAGCGGAACTGGGCGTACCCGCGGAGCGAGAGGCGCTCGTACCACGGACGCGATGCCGGAGCCGCGCTCGTCCCGACCCTCGTCGCTGACGAGTCCACGCGCTGCGCCGACAGCACGGACGCCGACAGCATGGAGGCCGACAGCACGGATGCTGAACAGACGCGCATCCACCTGCGTGCGCGAACGCTCGCCCGGCGGTGCGACATGTCGCGACTCGGGTCGCGAAGCTGAGTTGATGTAACGGCTGAAGTCACCATCGGGTCAAAACCTATCGATGTCTGCGTGACACCCGTGTATCAGTCGTGTAACGAACCCCCAGGCTTCAGAGGCAGCGTTGGCGTGTGCGGACTCCGTTCGGCGGCGTACATTTACCCCGTGCCGGAGTCCCCTGAGACGCCCCTCGCGGGCACCCCGACGCCACACGTCTGGCCGCTGCTCACCCTGCGGTCGACGGTCGTCTTCCCTGACGGCCGCATCGTGGTGCAGGTCGCCGGCTCCGAGAACCGCGCGGTGGTCGAGAGCGCGGGGAGTGACGGGACAGAGGTGGTGGCGGCGCTGCTGACCGATGCGGGCGCGAGCCCGGTCGGGCGCATCGGCGTCCGTGCGCGACTCTCGGGCCGGCGCGAGGCCGACGGCGGCCTCCTGGAATGCACGCTGGAGGGACGGGAGAGGGTTCGCATCACCGCCACGCGATTCGTCGCCGGCGTCCCCCACGCGGCGACGGAACCAGCGCGTGAGTGCCGAGTCGACGACGACGTCACCCCGCTTCTGACCCGGGTGCTTGATGCAGCCGAGACGCTCGCGGAGCGCGACCCCGCCTTCCCGGCCGAGCTCCCTGGCCTGCTGCGACGTGAACGGCGGCGCCCCGGCCGCGCCGCGGACCTCACCGCCGCCCGCGCCCGGTTCCGGCCCGCGGAAAAGGATGCGGTCCTGCAGGAGCTCGACGTCGTGGCGCGCCTCGGCCGCGTCGCGGATCGTCTCGAACGCGAGGTCGCGCGCCTGAGCGTCGAGGACGACGTCCGCGTCGAGACGGAGCGGCGCATCGATCGACACCAGCGCGAGTTCTTCCTCCGCCAGCAGCTGCAGGCGATCCGCGCCGAGCTCGGCGAGACCGATCCCGCGGACGCCGAGCTGAGCGAGCTGCGCCGGAAGATCGAGGCCGCGGGACTCCCTGACACGGTGGCGGCCGAGGCGCGGCGTGAGCTCGACCGGCTGCGCCAACTCGCGCCAGCCTCAGGCGAGCATCAGGTCCTCCGCAATTACATCGACTGGGTGCTTGCCTTGCCGTGGCGCCGCCCGGTGACCACCGATCCGATCAGCCTCGACCGCGTGGACGCTGCCCTCGACGGCCGCCATTACGGCCTGCGCGAGGCGAAGGATCGCATCCTCGAGTATCTCGCGGTCCGGCAGCTCCGCGGCGACCGCGGGCGTGACCCGCAGGGGCCGATCCTCTGCTTCGTCGGACCGCCGGGCACGGGGAAGACCTCCCTCGGCGAAGCCATCGCCGCGAGCCTCGGCCGCGCGTTCTATCGCATCTCCGTCGGCGGGGTGCGCGACGAAGCCGAGATCCGCGGGCACCGCCGCACCTACGTCGGCTCGCTGCCGGGACTCCTCATCCAGGCGATGCGTCGGGTGCAGGTCGCTGATCCCGTCCTCATGATCGACGAGATCGACAAGATGTCCGCCGGTGGCCCCGGCGGTGACCCGACCGCGGCGATGCTCGAGGTGCTCGATCCCGCGCAGAATCGGGGCTTCACCGACCACTACCTGAACCTCCCCTTCGATCTCTCGTCGGTGCTCTTCATCTGCACCGCCAACAACCTCTTCGACATCCCCCCGGCGCTGCGCGACCGCCTCGAGGTGATCCGCATCGCCGGGTACACGGTTGAAGAGAAGGTCGAGATCGCGTGGCGGTATCTCCTGCCGCGGCTCTTCGACGAGCACGGGATCACCGAGCACGACCTGCAGTTCACGGACGAGACGCTCTCCTTCCTCGCGAACCGGTACGCGCGTGAGGCCGGCCTGCGGGCGTTCGAGCGCCATCTCGCCGCGCTGATGCGGCGCCGCGCTCGGCGGAAGGCCGAGGGGGAGCGCGGGGCGTGGGTGGTCGACGCCGCGCGGATGGAGGAAGTGCTCGGCCCTGCGCGCTGGGCGGCGGAGCTCGCGGACCAGGCGCCCGAGGTCGGCACGGTGACGGGGCTCGCGTGGACGGCGAACGGCGGGGAGTTGATGACCATCGAGGCGCTGCGGATGCCGGGGACCGGCCGGCTCCTCGTGACGGGACAGCTCGGCGAGGTGATGCGGGAGTCGGTCGACGCCGCGAGCTCCTACGTGCGCTCGCGTGCGCGCGAGCTGCAGCTCTCGGACCCCGAACTGCGGACGAGCGACCTGCACGTGCACTTCCCCGCGGGTGCCGTCCCCAAGGATGGCCCGAGCGCCGGCGTCGCCGTGACGCTCGCCATCGCGAGTGTGATGAGCCATCGCGCGGTGCGGCGCGACGTCGCCGTCACGGGTGAGGTCACGCTGCGCGGCCGCGTGCTCGAGATCGGCGGCGTGAAGGAGAAGGTGCTCGCCGCCTATCGGGCAGGCCTCCGGCGCGTGATCCTCCCGGCGGCCAACGCCAAGGACCTGCGCGAACTCCCCGCCGAGGTGCGCGGTGCGCTCGAAGTGACGCTGGCAGCGACGATGGACGACGTCGTGGCCGCGGCCCTCCTGCCGCGGGACGCGCGGACGGTCGGTGGCGACTTCCCCGCCTTCGACGAGGTGGCGGACCAGGCCGTCGACCTCCCGCCACTCGCCTGAGATGCCACGTCGCCCGTGGGAGGTGCGGCGCTCCCCGCGCCACGGCCGGGGCGTCTGGGCCACGGCGCGGATCCCGGCCGGGACGCGCATCATCGAGTACACCGGTGAGCTCATCTCCGAGGCGGAGGGAGAGCGGCGCTATCCCACGCTCCCGGACGGGAACGAGGAACCGGAGCACACCTACCTCCTGACCCTCGACGCCGAGCGCGTCATCGACGCGAACGTCGGCGGGAACGCCGCACGGTTCATCAATCACTCGTGCGAACCGAACTGCGAGCCGATCGCCTTCGGCGACCAGATGTGGATCGTCGCGATCCGCGCCATCCAGCCGGGCGAGGAGCTCGCGTACGACTACGCGATCGAACTCGATGAGCCGCACACGCCGGCCCGGAAGCGGCGTTTCCCCTGCCGATGCGGCGCCCGTCGCTGCCGCGGGTCGATCCTCAAGCCCAAGGGGCAGCCGTTCCATCCATTGGTGCGCGCCGCCATCCGCCGGTGGGGGCCGCGCTAGACCTCAGGGGAGCTTCAGGGCCTGCAGCACCATTCCCCAATCGAACGCAGCCACCGCCGCATCGTCATCCACGGCAAGGAGGACACCGCGCGGGAACCCAGGCCGCGGTGCCGTCTCGAGCCAGATACCGTCCGTGTTGGCCGTCCGTCGCCCGCGGAAGCTGCCGCGATGTGTGCCGCTCACGCGATCGAAGACGTGGAACGTGGTGCGCGACTTGCTCTGGTCGGACACGACCCATAGTCCCGTGCCGTCGGCTCTGGCGTCGAGCGCGATGCCCTCCACCTGATGACGGAAGATGCCGTCGCCGATCGTCCGGCCGGTGAATCGTCCATCCAACCCATAGAGCTTGGCGTTCATGCCGCGTGCGGTGTCCTCGTCCGCGATCAGGACGACACCACGGGCCGGGTCGCCCCACAAGCTCTCCACGACGTGCAACACGCCGCGACCGACGGTATCGCCGAAGACGCGCACCACCCGCGCCCCCCAGCCGGTGCCATCGTGCCGCAGGTCGAACACCACGACGCGCCGACCCATCGCCAGCGTATCGCGATTCTCCTCATCTCCCGCGTCGTAACTGTCGGTGACAAACAGTCGGATGGACCCCGGGTCGACCCGAGACATCCACACACCGTAGGGCCGGCGTAAGACATCGGCACCGAAGCCGACGAGCGGGCGGAAGGCGGGGAGGGCGAAGACCTGCACCCGACGATTGTCCCGCTCCACCACGACGAGCAACGAGTCGAGGACCGCGATCCCGTTGGGACGGTCGAACGCGCCAGCGACTGAGCCCGGTCCCCCGACGATCCCCAATGGTTCGCCGGTCTCGAGGGCAAGCCGACGGAGGCGGTCCCCCTGCTTCGCGGTAACCAGCACCTCGGCCCGGCCGGCGATCGAGTCCCACCAGATTGCCGGTGAATCCAGGTCGTCATCGGGCCACGCGACGGAGCTCCACCGCTCGGGGACCTCACGAACGGCGGTCGCGACGGCCGCAGGCGCCGACTCCCCCTTCGCGCACCCCACAAGGGCGGCGAAAAAGGGGAGTGAGCGGCGAGCGAGTCGAAACACCCGCCGTGACATCTCAGTAATCACACGGACGCTTAGAAATCAACCTTGAACCCGGTCTGCAGGCGGAACCCGTAGTACTCATCCTGCATAATGCGCGACGGGTCACCCTGATAGAATCGCAGGGGACGGTTCGTGAGATTGTTGGCCTCAAGGAAGAACCGAGCCTGCGGGGCAACCAAGATGCTCGCATTGAAATCGACGTCCGTCCGGTCCGCCGCCCACCGGTCATAGAACGCCTCTTCGTTGTACCCACCTTCCGCGGCGTCGAGCGCCTCCGACTGGAAGTTCACCGCGAGTCGGACGGTTGCCGTCGGGGTGTCGTACGAAAGAGAGAGATTCCCGCTGTGCTTCGAGGTACCCAGAAGGGGCAAGACCTCGTCCTCGCGGCTCGCGATGCCGAGCCCGGTCACGCGGGAATCATTGAACGTATAGTTGGTGTACACCCCGAGGTGGCGGAGTCGCCCCGGCAGGAAGTCGAGCTGACGCTGATAGGCGAGCTCCACGCCCGTCAGGAGGGCAGACGGCCCGTTCCGCGGCTGCGAGATCTCGAGGTACGTCTGGCCCGTCGTCTCGTCAACCGCATTGAACCGGGTGAAGCGATAGACGAAGTCGCGAATGCGCTTGTGGAAGATCCCGGCGGAGACAAGGCCGACGGACGGTAGATATCGCTCGACCGAGAGGTCGAGATTCATCGCTCGGGTCGGGAGGAGATTGGGATTCCCGGTCTCCAGCACGCTGTCGCTCGGCACGACCGACCGGTACGGTACGAGGTCGTAGTAGTTCGGACGGGCGATGCTAGTGGTCCACGCCGCCCGCACGACCGTCGCCGCATCAACA
>JBMTAR010000107.1:0-7096 GCA_049428925.1 Gemmatimonadaceae bacterium | reverse complement strand
CGACGGCGGCGAGGGTGGCGCGCCGCGCGGTGCGCGCGGCATCCGAGGCGGTCTCCTGCGCGGCGAGGGACGAGGCGAGAGCGGCGACGAGTAGCACAGGGCGCACGACGAACATCGAATACTCCAACGAGTCGAGGGCGATGCGCGACGGAATGCACGCGCGCGACGGGCACGGTCGACGCCGGCCCCATCGCCCACCGCGCTCCCTCCGCCGGCATTACCCGGGTCAGGTTCCAAGGGACTGTCTCAACCCCGCGGTGCGGAGTACCCCTGGCGGTCAGCATCGAAGGAGTAACCGACGGGACGGCGCGCGCGCCAGTCCTGGCACGCACCGGACCCACCGGCACCCGCCGACGGCGGGCGAGGCCCGCATCGGGGCGATCGCGCTCCCGGAGGCGTCGGCGGCCGTCGGTTCGCGGCGCGTCCATCTTGTCGCCCCTCGCTCCGGGTGCGAACGTAGCGCACGCATCGTCCCCTCACCTCAGACCGCATCCCGGATGACGATCACCCGACGCGCCCTGCTGCAGCTCGCCGGTCTCTCCCTGCTCCCCGCGCTCGCGCAGGCCGACGACGCCGCGCTCGACGCCTGGGCTGCGAAGATCCACGCCGCGACGTCCCAACCGCGCGGCCCGGGCCTCACCGCCGATGAGCGCGCGCTCGTCGCGTCGATGGTGGACGGCATCCTGCCCCGCACCGACACCCCAGGCGCGCTCGACGTCGGCGTCCCGGCCTTCATCGACGTGATCGTCGCCGACTGGCTCACGGACGCCGAACGCCGCGAGCTCCGCGCCGGCCTGACCGCCCTCGAGGCCCGCGCGCAGGCCGCGTACGGCGTGCACTGGGCGGCCATGGATCCCGTGCAGCGCGACGGCGAGCTCGCCTGGGCCGAGCGCCCTGAGGACGCGGCGCACCTGGCGAAAAAGGCGTACCGCCGCATCAAGGGACTCGCGCTCCACGGCTACCTGACCAGTGAGCGCGTGCGGAAGGAGGTGCTCAAGGTGAACATCACGCCGGGACACTTCCGCGGCGCGGTCCCGATCACCGCCGCCCCGTCGACGGGAGGGCACGCCCATGCGTGACCGCCTCCCCACCCTCCTCGGGGCGAACGCCCAGCGCGGGCGCACCTTCGACGCCATCGTCGTCGGGTCTGGCATCAGCGGCGGGTGGGCCGCGAAGGAACTCACCGAGCGCGGCCTCCGCACCCTCGTCCTCGAGGCGGGCGGCCCGATCGACCCCGCCCGTGACTATGTGGAGCACGTCCAGCCGTACCAGATGCGCTTCCGCGGCTACGGCGACCGCACCGCCCTCGAGCGGGACCAGCCGGTGCAGCGCGAATGCTACGCCTGCGACGAGTGGGGATCGAAGTTCTTCGTCAACGACCGGGAGAACCCGTACACCACGCCCGACGACGCGCCCTTCCGCTGGATCCGCGGCCGGCACGTCGGCGGTCGGTCCATCATGTGGGGACGGCAGGTCTATCGCTGGAGCGACCTCGACTTCGAGGCGAACCTCAAGGACGGCCACGGGTGCGACTGGCCGATCCGCTACGCCGACCTCGCGCCCTGGTACGCGCACGTGGAGCGGTTCATCGGCGTCACCGGCCAGCCGGAGGGGCTCGCCCAGCTCCCCGACGGCGAGTTCCTCCCGCCGATGGAGATGACCATCGCCGAGCGCCACGTACGCGAGAAGGTGCTCAAGGCGTTCAATGGCGAGCGCGTGTGGACGATCGGCCGGGCCGCGATCCTCACGAAGGACCACAATGGCCGCGCTGCCTGCCACTACTGCGGCCCGTGCGAACGCGGGTGCATCACGCACTCGTACTTCTCGAGCAATGGGTCCACCCTCCCGGCCGCGGAACGCACCGGGCGGCTCACGCTGCGCCCGTGGAGCGTGGTGAGCGAGGTCGTGCTCGACCCGCGGACCGGTCGCGCCAAGGGCGTGCGCGTCATCGACGCGCGGACCAACGAGGAGATCGTCTACGAGGCCCGTGTGATCTTCCTCTGCGCCTCCGCCTTCGAGTCGGTCCGCATCCTGATGCATTCCACGAGCGCCGCGCATCCGACCGGGATGGGGAACGGGAGCGGCACCCTCGGGAAGTACATCATGGACCACCACATGCTCCACGGTGCCGGCGGCATCATCCCGGGCTTCGAGGACTTCAAGACAGAAGGCAATCGCCCGAACGGGATGTACGTCGCCCGGTTCCGGAACACCAACAGCTCCGGACCGAGCCGTGATTTCCTCCGCGGGTACGGGATGCAGGGCGGTGCGGGCGGCCGTGGGCGCTGGTCGGGGCCGGGCTATGGCGCCGACTGGAAACAGAAGGTGCTCACCCAGCTCGGCCCGTGGGGCGTTGGCATCAATGGCTGGGGGGAGATGCTCCCATCCGCCGAGAACCATCTCGCCCTCGACGGCGCCGTGAAGGACAAGTGGGGCATCCCCGCGCTCCGCATCACCTGTCGGTGGGGGGAGAACGAGCGCGCGATGATGAAGGACATGGTGACGTCGGCCACCGAGATGCTCGAGGCCGCAGGCGCGACGAGCATCTACCAGAACCGACCGGACGTGCCCCCGGGGCTCTGCATCCACGAAATGGGCGGCGCCCGCATGGGACGGTCGGCCGATGTCTCCGTCTGCAACGCCGACAACGCGCTCTGGGAGGTGCCGAACGTGATGGTCACCGACGGGGCCTGCATGGCCAGCTCGGCGTGCCAGAACCCGAGCATCACCTACATGGCCCTGACGGCACGCGCCGCCGCCCGCACCGTCGAGCGACTCAACCGAGGTGAACTGTGAGCCCGACCCGACGCGACCTCCTCCGGGCCGGACTCGGCGCGACCGCGGGCGCCGCACTCGGCGGGCTTCCCAGCGTGGCCGATGCCGCCCCGATCGCTTCCGCACACGAGGGGGCGACGCCGACCCGCGCTCCGGGCATCGCAGCGCAGCAGGGCACCACGACCTTCGCGCCGCGCTTCCGCCAGAGCGTCGCGCGCTGGTGCTTCGCCTCGACCCCGATCGACGCGCTCTGCCGCGAGGCCAAGCGCGTCGGGCTGCATGCCATCGACCTCCTCAGCGAGGATGAATGGTCGGTCCCCGCGCGCCACGGCCTCGCCTGCGCCATCGCGAATGGCCCCGGGCCAATCCCAGACGGCTGGAACACCGTCGCCAACCACGACCGCCTTGTCGCAGAGAGCGAGCGCCTCCTGCCGAAGATCGCCGCGGCGGGGATCCCGCAGATGATCGTCTTCTCCGGCAACCGCCGCGGGCTCAGCGACGCCGAGGGGATCGCGAACTGCGTGAAGGGACTCCGCCGCATCCTCCCTCTCGCCGAGCGGCTCGGCGTCACCATCACGATGGAGCTGCTCAACAGCAAGGTCGACCACCGCGACTACCAGGCCGACCGGACCCCCTTCGGCGTGGCCATCGCCGAGGCACTCGGCTCGTCACGCTTCACGCTCCTGTACGACATCTACCACATGCAGATCATGGAGGGAGACGTCGTGCGCACGATCGAGACGTACCATCGCTACATCGGGCACTACCACACCGCCGGCGTCCCCGGCCGGCACGAGCTCGATGCCACGCAGGAGCTCTTCTATCCGCGGATCGCGAAGGCCATCGCAGATACCGGGTTCACCGGGTACGTCGCGCACGAGTTCATGCCGACCGCGGCGGGCTTCGCCACGCTCCAGGACGCACAGCGGATCTTCGCGGGCGCCTGAGGGGGAGTCGAAGGGGGGGGGGGGGGGGGGCCCCCCCCCCCCCCCCTTCATGTGCGTCACCGCGCCGGAGCGGCGCCCGCGCCCCGGCGCCCCGACTCCCTCACGGCACCGGCGCGCACCCCTTCACCTCGGTGCACTTCGGATCGATCGCCGGCAATCCGAGCCGGGCGAGGTGCGTGTTCACCGCCCCGAGGTCCCGGCGCCAGACCTCGGCGAGGGTCGCCTCGTACCCCTTCAGCTCGTCGGAGAGGATGCCGTAGATCTCCGGCATATAGGTCGTCGGGCGACCGTCCCCCCGCTCGGCCATCGCCAGCAGGTTCGCGAGACGGTTGTTCACCTTGATCGGGAAGTTGAGCGGATCCTGCCCGCTCTGGTTCTTCACCTGGTAGACGTCCTGCTCCACCGCCGAGGCGTTGGTACGGAGCGTGCCGGCGGCCGCCGTGAGCCGGCGGTCCGTCGCGCGTCTGAGCCGGTCATCGAGCTGGGCCTTCACTCGGCGGATCTCGATCACTGACTGATTCGCCTGCTCGGTGCGATCCCGCACCATCCTTCCGAACTGGTACTGCGCGTGCAGGTCCGCGTCGGTGACCTCGGGGAGGAGCGGGTTCCGCACCACCGTGAGCGGCGCGGTGAGCGCCTGTCCGTCGGCGAGGAGACGGACCGTGTAGCGACCAGGTGGCACCGCGGGACCGGCCGTACCGGCGCCCCAGAGGATCATCCCGGGGAAGCTCGTGATCGGCGTGGTCCGCAGATCCCACTCCAGCCGCTGCATCCCCGCGACGAGCGGGACCGTGCTCGCGCCCCCCCCGCGTCGGCGCCCGCCAGCAGCGGGGGTGGCGCGCGCGGTGTCGCCCTCCCAGCGGCGGAGGACAGTCCCGGTGGAATCGAGCACCTCGAGGGCGAGGCGCCGCGGTGCGGTCGGCAGCTGCCAGGTGATCGGCACGTTGATCCCGGAGCGGACGGCCGTCGGCGGCGCGTAGAGGGTCGCCCCCCCCGCGACGGTCGCCGTCGTCGCCTGCCGCAGCGGGGCGATGTCGTCGAGGACCCAGAAGCCGCGGCCGTGCGTCGCGATGACGAGCTCGTTCGCCTCGACGATCAGGTCGGAGACCGGGACGTCGGGCATGTTCAGGCGCAGCGACTGCCACTGCGCGCCATCGTCATAGGAGATGTACACGCCGTGCTGACCGGCGGCGTAGAGGAGCCCGCGGCGCGTCGGATCCTCGCGAACGGCGTGGATGTAGTCGTCGGCGCGGATGCCTCGCACGATCTTCGTCCAGGTCGCCCCGTAGTCGGTCGTCTTGAAGATGTACGGCGAGAAATCGTTGAGCAGCGGCTTCCGCACCGAGACGTACGCGGTGCCGGAGTCGAAGGCCGACGCGTCGATCTGGCTGACACGACCGAACTCGGGCATCTCCCGCGGCGTCACGTTCGTCCACGTCTTCCCGCCGTCGCGCGTCACGTGCACCAGCCCATCATCGGACCCGGTCCAGATGACATTCACGTCCCGCTTCCCCGGCGCGACACTGAAAATCGTCGCGTACACCTCGGGGCCGTTCATGTCGCCCGTGATGGGGCCACCCGACGGACCGAGGGTCGACGGGTCGTGCCGCGTGAGGTCGGGGCTCAGCACCTGCCAGGTGGCGCCGCCATCCTGGGTCATCCAGAGCCGCTGCGACGAGACGTAGAGCCGCGTCGGGTCGACCGTCGAGAAGATGATCGGGAAGGTCCACTGCCACCGCTCGCGGATCGCCGAGCTCGGCTCGCCGGAGTAGAACCAGGGATAGGGGTTCACCTCGCGCGAGAGCCCGGTGCGCCGATTGAACTTGTCGACGTAGCCGCCGTTGTTCGTGCCCGAGTAGAAGAGGTCGGGATCGCGCGGGTCCGTCGCGATGTAGCCAGGCTCACCGCCGCCGGCGACGTAGCTCACCGCCATCCCGCCGGACGCCGGGTCGCGGTACCCGGCGCCGGGGCGCCCGGCCGCGGTGTCGCCGCGCTCGCCCGCGTACATCCCCACCCCGCCGCGCGCCGCACCGCGGTTCCAGTTGAACGGCGTGCAGATCGTGCTGTTGTCCTGCTGCGATCCGCAGACATGGAACGGAATGTGCTTGGTGGTGATCGCGTGATAGAACTGCTCGGTCGGAAAGTCCTGCGCGGTGTACGTCTTCCCGAGGTCAGTGGTCACCGTCCCGCCGCCGTCGTTCGCGACGACGAGATGGCTCGGATCATCCGGATCGATCCACAGGTCGTGGAAGTCGCCGTGCGTGCCGTTCCCGATGCTCGTGAGGGTCTTGCCGGCATCGGCCGACCGGAAGAGCGATGTGTTCTGCGCGTAGACCACATCGGCATTCTGGTGGTCGGCGAAGAGGTGCGTGTAATAGAAGGCGCGCTGACGGATCGAGCGGTCCCCGTTCACCAGCGTCCAGGTGGCCCCCGCGTCATCCGAGCGGAAGAGACCGCCGTTCTCGTTCTCCACCAGGGCATAGACCCGGTTGGGGTTCGCCGCCGTCAGGGCGACGCCGATGCGCCCGATGAGCCCGCTCGGCAGCCCCGGACGACGCGTCACCTCCGTCCAGGTCTCGCCGCCATCCGTGCTCTTGAAGAGTCCCGACCCTGCCCCGCCCGACGACATCTGGTACTCCTTGCGGTACGCCTCCCAGAGCGCCGCATACATCACATTCGGGTTCGTGCGGTCGATGGCGATGTCGATCGCCCCCGTCTTCGCGTCCCGGAAGAGCACCCGCCGCCAGCTGCGCCCACCGTCGGTCGACTTGTAGACGCCGCGCTCCTCGCTCGGCACGCTGTACTTCCCGAACGAGGCGACGAAGACGACGTCGGGATTGGTCGGATGGATGCGGATCTTCGCGATGCCGTGGGACTCGCGGAATCCGACGTGCGACCAGGTCCTCCCCGCATCGGTACTGCGGTACACGCCGTCGCCCGGCATGATGTTCCCGCGGATCGCGGTCTCCCCCATCCCGATGTAGACCAGGTCGGGGTTCGACTCGCTCACCGCCACGGCACCCACGGAGGCCGAGGCCACCTGGCCGTCGGTCACGGGGAACCAGGTGTCGCCGCCGTCCTGCGTCTTCCAGAGGCCGCCCCCCGTCGCGCCGAAGTAGGCCTCGGCGCGCCTGCCCCGCACGCCGCTCGCCGCGATCGAGCGCCCGCCACGGTCCGGGCCGATGTTGCGCCAGCGATACGCCGAGAGAAATGCCGAGTCGAGCCGGACGGCGGTCGGTGCCTGCGCCGTGAGCGGGTGTGGAAGGCCGAAGGTGGCGATGAGGCCGACGAGGAGCGGGAGGAGCCGACGCGAGCGGATCATAGGCGGGGATGGCGAGAGCGGGGCAAAAGACCGATGGCACTGAGGGGTGGGG
>JBMTAR010000106.1:0-7133 GCA_049428925.1 Gemmatimonadaceae bacterium | reverse complement strand
GCGGCGAAGGACGGCGTCATCAAGGTGACCACCAAGGCGCCGACGGGGCGCTGACGCCCGCTGGTGCCGCCTCCGTGGTTGACATAGGGGGTGGGGGTACCTAGCCTCTCGCGTGGACCCTCTCGGGGAGGACGCATGGGTGCGAGGAAGGCGGCGGCACGCGCGGCCGCACACGCGGCGGGACCTACGGTCGCGACGGCGGACTGTGGCTGCGGCGTGACGCCGGGAACAGGGCGGACGGCGATTACCGTCGACGCCGACCACAAGGCGCGGACCCTGACGCGCCTGCGTCGCATCGAGGGCCAGGTGCGAGGGCTCCAGCGGATGGTGGAGGAGGACCGCTACTGCGCCGACGTGATCACGCAGATCGCCTCCGTCCAGGAGGCGATGCGCGGTGTGAGCCGCGAGTTGATGCGCAACCATCTCCGGCACTGCGCCGCCACCGCCATTCGCCACGGCGATGCCGAGGCGGACGCGATGTACGATGAGCTGCTCGATCTGATGTTCACGGGGCGCCGATGATCACCTTCGACGATGTGCTCGCCGCCGAGGCGCGGATCCGTCCACACCTCGCCCCGACGCCGATGCGTCACTACCCCCTGCTCGACGCGCTGGTGGGGCACGGAATCGAGGTGTGGGTCAAGCACGAGAACCACCACCCGACGCAGAGCTTCAAGATCCGCAACGGGCTCAATACGGTGCTCGGGCGCGACGAGGCCTCGCGTCGCCGGGGAATCATCGCGGCGAGCACGGGCAACCATGGGCTGGGCGTGGCCTACGCTGGGAAGCTCACGGGGACGCCGGTCACCATCTGCGTCCCCGAGGGGAACAACCCGGAGAAGAACGCGGGGATTCGGGCGCTCGGTGCGGAGCTGGTGGAGGTGGGTACGCGCTACGACGCCACGATCGCGGCGTGCGCCGCGATGGCGGCCGAGCGTGGGATGACGGTCGCGCACTCGACGAACGACCCGCTCGTCTTGGCCGGAGCGGGGACGATGACGCTTGAGCTCCTGGCGCAGGCCCCGCCCCTCGATGCGCTCGTCATCGCACTCGGCGGCGGGTCGCAGGCCGTGGGGGCGCTCACCGTCGCCGCCGCTCGACAGCCTGGGCTTCGCGTCTACGCGGTGGGGGCAAGCGGCGCGCCGGCGCAGTACGAGAGCTGGCGTCGCGGGGAGCGGCTCACCGGACAGGCGGTGCAGACCTTCGCGGAAGGGATTGCGACGGGCGCGGCCTACGAGCTGACCTTCGAGACCCTGCGCGCCGGTCTCGCGGGTTTCGTGACCGTGACGGATGAGGCGCTCTACGCGGCGATTCGCGATCTGATTCGCGTCACGCAGAATCTGCCCGAGGGGGCGGGGGCCGCGGGTCTCGCGGGGCTGCGCGAGCTGGCACCGGAGCTGGCCGGGCGGCGGGTCGGCATCGTGATGTGCGGCGGGAATCTCGCGGAGCGGGATCTGCGCCGGGCGATCAGCTGACCGCCGGGCACCTCGCCGCCATGCGCCCGGTGCGCGGGGGCTGGCGGCGAGGCGGGTGGCTCACTTCACCGCCATACACTCGATCTCGAGCTTGGCGTTCGGGACCACGAGCGCCTTGACCACGACCGTTGTGCGGGCCGGCGGGGCCGAGGGCCAGAACTTCGCGTAGGCCTCGTTCATCCCGCGGAAGTCGGCGCCGTCGACGAGAAACACCGTGCACTTCACCGCGTTCTCGATCGTCGTGCCGGCCATCTCCAGCGTGCGCTTGATGCTGTTCAGCGTGCTGGTGGTCTGGCTCTGGATGGTCGAATCGGCGTCGCGGCCGGGGAGGGCCCCGGAGGCGAAGACGAGGTTCCCGACGCGGATCGCGGGGGTGAGGGTCGCCGTGGACTGACCGAGGGCCTCACGCGCCTGGGCACGTGCAGCGGAGGGCAGTGCCACAACGAGCACGGCAGCGAGGACGAACGTCAGGCGAAGGGCGGTGGCGAGGCGTGGCATCGGTCGGCGAGGTGAGATGTGGCGGGTTGGGATCCAGCGAAGTCGGACTCGGCTCAGCGTCGGCTCAGCGTCGGCTCAGCGCGGAGTGGAGGGGAAGGTGAGTCGGAGGCTGCCCAAGCTGGTGGAATCCGCAGCGAGCGGTGTGGGGGCGACGGGCATCCCGTTGAGCGTCAGCAGGTACGCCGTGATCGCGAGATAGGCACCTCGGCTCAACGAACCAGGGTCGCCGTCCGGCATCGTGCGCGAGATCAGGTCGAAGAGGTCCTGCGCCGACCGTCCCCCCCACTTGAGCCGGAAGTCGGGGTTTGAGACGGCGCCGAGCGCGTGGCACTGGAGGCACGCCGCGCGGAACCACTGCTCGCCGCGCTCGACCTGCCGCGCGGCGAGGGCCGCCGAGTCGAGGGGGGGCGCCGCCTCCTGCGCCTGCACCCGTGAGCCGGGGTGGAGGAGGAGGCCCGCAATCACCGTCGCCCGGATGACGGTGCGATGCGACGCGATGGGGTGCGAGCGCGGGCGCGGTGTCGCAGGGCCGCGCGTAGTGGGGGAACGGAAGCGCATCATCGTGGCCGGAAGCTGGGTCGCGGTCTCAACGCATGCAACCCATCCCGCGTTGGTCGCCGGGTCTCCGATTCATTGCGCACCCCCCGTCATCGGCGGCATCTTCGCGCGTCGCCTCTCACCCACCAGGTTCCCCTATGAGCGCGTCCCTTCCCCCCGCCTCCGATGTCCCCCAGCCCGCGTCGGCCGACGTGGGTGACCCGAGCACCGCCGGCCTGGAGGCCGTGAGCGGCGCCGAGCTCCCGCGGCGCGACTTCCTGCGCATTGCCAGCGCGGGGACCGGCGCCCTCCTCGCGGGTGCGGCCCTCACCCCAGCCTCCCTCGACGCGCAGCCGCAGCCTCCGCGCGGCATCCGGCGTCGCTTCGGCCGCGCGTCCGGTCACGTGGTGGTCGTCGGGGCAGGGGCCTGGGGCGCCTTCACCGCGTACCACCTCCGGCAGCAGGGGGTGAAGGTCACGCTCGTCGATCAGTACGGCATCGCCAACTCGCGGGCGACGAGCGGGGACGAGACCCGCGGCATCCGCTCCTCCTACGGCGATCGCACCGTCACCGCCGACCTCTGGGTCCGGTGGGCCCGCCGCTCCATCGAGCGCTGGCGTCAGTTCGACGCCGAGCACGGGAAGCGCTTCGGCACGCGGTTCTTTTACACGACCGGCGACGTGATCATCCGCGAGAAGCCGGAGCCATTCACCACGCGGACGGCCGAGCTCTGGACGGCGCAGGGGGTGCCGTTCGAGGCGCTCACGGCCGACGAGGCGCGCCGCCGCTGGCCGCAGTTCGTGAGCGAGGGAAGCCAGGTCGTGCTCTACGAGCCGGACGCGGGGGTCGCCCGCGCCCGCGACAGCGTGCAGGCCGTCGGCGCGCTCGCGCGTGACGCGGGGGTCGAGTTCAAGCTCGGCCGCATCCGCCCCGGCGCCGTGACGGCCGGCAAGATGGAGGCGCTGACCTTCGACGATGGCAGTACGCTCGCCGCCGACGCCTATGTGTTCTGCTGCGGCCCCTGGTTCCCGAAGCTCTTCCCCTCGTTGATGCAGACGCGGATGCGGATCCCGATGGGACACGTCTGCTACTTCGGTACGCCCGAGGGGGACACGCGCTTCCAGTTCCCAAACATCCCGAGCTGGAACGTCCCCGGGGTGACGGGATGGCCCTCGCATCCCATCGACAACCGCGGGTTCCGCGTGCGCGGGGCCTTCGCCCCCCCGGCCCCCCCGCGGGCGGCCGACGACGATGCGCCGCCGCCCCCGGCGCCGGTCGCGCCAGACCCGCGGCTCCAGGATCCCGACCTCAGCCCGCGCTGGTCATCGCAGGAGCGCATCGACGGGTCACGACGCGTCCTGCAGAAGCACTTCCCCGCGCTCGCCGATGCGCCAATCGTCGAGACCCGGTCCTGCCACTACGAGAGCAGCGTGAACCGCAACTTCATCGTCGATCGCCTGCCGGGCGCCGACAACGCGTGGATTGCCGGCGTGGGGCAGGCCGAGGGCTTCAAGTTCTCCATCGTGATGGGGGAGTACGTCGCCTCGCGGGTACTCGGTGAGCCGGGTGATGCGGTCATCGCCGAGGCATTCCGGCTCCCGACGGCGGAGTACGACCCAAATGCCCCGAGCCGCTGGGAGGAGGAGTGATCATGGCTTTCATGACGGCACCGTCGCGCCGCCGCACCTCGCACGCCGCCGGCCACCGGCTGGCCCTCGGTGCGCTGGCTGGTACGCTCGCTGGCACCCTCCTCGGTGCGCCCCTCGTGAGTGCGCCGCTCCGCGCACAGGTCGGTGGCACGGCGGAGATGGCGGGTATCAACGATCGCCCGAACCCGTACCGCACCGTCGAGGGGTGGGCGAAGCTCCCTGAGGGACGCGTGTGGGGGTCCACGAGCGCGGTCGCCATCGACCAGGACGGGGTGAGCGTCTGGGTGGCCGAGCGCTGCGGGCAGAACAGCTGCGTGGGCTCGGAGCTCGATCCGATCCTGCTCTTCGATCGCACGGGGCGACTCGTCCGTTCCTTCGGGAAGGGGATGATCAACTGGCCGCATGGGATTCACGTGGACCGTGACGGCAACGTCTGGGTCGTCGATGGTCGCGACAACCGCCCGCCGACGCGCGCCGGAGAACCGGCGGCGGCCGAGCCGGCGCGCGTCTTCGGGCATCAGGTGATCAAATTCTCGCCGACGGGGGAGGTGCTCCTGCGCCTCGGCACCGACGGTGGCGGCCGCGACACCGCGTACTTCTTCCAGCCGAACGCGGTGATCACGGCGCCGAACGGCGACATCTATGTCGCGGAGGGCCACGCGTCGGGCCCGACGGCGAACGCCCGGATTCTCAAGTTCGATCGCACGGGGCGACGCCTCGCGAGCTGGGGGAAGAAAGGGACGGGGCCGCTTGAGTTCGACCAGCCGCATGCGCTCGCCTTCGATTCGCAGGGGCGCCTCTTCGTCGGTGATCGCACGAACAACCGGATCCAGATCCTCTCTCAGGACGGTCGGCTCCTCGACACCTGGTACCAGTTCTCCCGCGCCAGCGGGATCTGGATTGACCGTGATGACACGATGTACGTCGCCGACTCGGAGTCGGGCTCGATCGAGCCCTCGCGCACGGGGTGGCAGCGGGGCATCCGCATCGGCAGCGCGCGCACCGGTGCGGTGACCGCGTTCATCCCCGATCCCGTGACGACGACGCGTGGCACGAGTGCCGCCGAAGGGGTCGCGGTGGCCCGCGACGGCACCATCTATGGCGCCGAGGTGGGCCCCCGCGCGCTCAAGCGATACGAGAGGACTCCGTGATCCGTCGTCCCCGCATCCATCAACTCATCGCCCCTCGGCGGCACACCGAGCGGTTCGTCCGCCTGCTGGTCATCGGCGGTCTGCTCGGAGGTGCGCTCGCCAGCCTCCCGCTCCAGGCCCAGCGTATCGGCCCGGTGCCAGTGGGCGTCAGTGAACTCCGGGATACGGTGGCGCTCTACAGCACGGACCGCGCGGCGCTCGGTCGTCGGTGGACCGTGGAGTACTCCTCAGCGCGGCGGGCCCGCTTCACGCGATTCCACACCGAGTGGCAGCAGCGGCTGACGCGCATCGACTTCGCGGCCCTGAGCCAGGAAGGGAAGATCGATTACCTGCTCCTCGCGAATCGGGTGCAGGCCGATCTCGACCAACTCGGACGCGAGGAGCGGCTGACGCGCGAGATGGCGTCGTACGTCCCGTTCGCCGCGACGGTGACCGGGTTCGAGGAGGCGCGTCGACGCTTCGAGCGGGTCGACCCGCAGGCGTCGGCCAAGGCGCTCGCCGCGATGGCCGCGCAGCTGGACAGCCTCACCCGCGCCGTCCGCGCGCGTCCGGCCGGGAGCGCCGCCCGCGCCGACCGCATCGTCGGGCTCCGCACCGTGGCCTACCTCGACGAGCTGACGGGGACGCTCCGGGATTGGCAGCGCTTCTACGCCGGATACGATCCGAACTTCACCTGGTGGACGGCCGACCCGTATCGGCGTGTGGGCACGGCGATGACCCGCTACGCGGCGGCGATCCGCGAGGTGGTCGTGGGACAGAAGCCGGGCGAGGAGGAGCCCATCATCGGGGACCCCATCGGCGCCGAGGGGCTCGCGCAGGACCTGCGGGCGGAGATGATCGCGTACACGCCGCAGGACCTGATCGCCCTCGCGGAGCGCGAGTTCGCCTGGATCGAGGCGGAGCAGAAGAAGGCCTCCCGCGAGATGGGCTTCGGTGACGATTGGCGTGCGGCGCTCGAGAAGGTGAAGGAGGCGTACGTGCCGCCCGGGGAGCAGCCGGAGCTGGTCCGTCGGCTCGCCCGCGAGGCGGTGGCCTTCATCACCGAGCGGGATCTCATCACGGTGCCGCCGCTCGCGGACGAGATCTGGCGGATGGAGATGATGTCCCCGCGGCAGCAACTGGTGTCCCCGTTCTTCCTCGGCGGGGAGATCATCCAGGTGTCGTATCCGACCGATTCGATGGCGCACGCCGACAAGCTGATGAGCATGCGCGGGAACAACCCGCACTTCTCGATGGCGACGGTGCACCACGAACTGATCCCGGGGCACCACCTGCAGGGATACATGACGGCGCGGTACCACACCCAGCGGAACCTGTTCGGCACCCCGTTCTGGACCGAGGGATGGTCGCTGTACTGGGAGATGCTCCTCTGGGACCTCGGCTTCCCGAAGACGCCGCAGGACCGGATGGGAATGCTCTTCTGGCGTTCGCACCGGCTCGCGCGGATCATCTTCTCGCTCAAGGTGCATCTCGGGCAGATGACGCCGCAGGAGGCGGTCGACTTCCTCGTCGCGCGCGTGGGCCACGAGCGGGCGAACGCCGAGGCCGAGGTGCGGCGCTCGTTCAACGGGACCTATTCGCCGCTCTACCAGGCGGGCTACATGATCGGTGGTCTCCAGATCCGGTCGCTGCATCGGGAGCTCGTGCAGACGGGTCGGATGACGAACCGCGACTTCCACGACGCGATCATGCAGGGCGGGCGGATGCCGATTGAGATGGTGCGGGCGCGGTTGCTGCAGACGCCGCTGACGCGGAACCACCGGCCCGCGTGGAAGTTCATCCAGTAGGCAGGACGCGGGGACCGATGTGACGCGGGGGGGGGG
>JBMTAR010000105.1:0-7177 GCA_049428925.1 Gemmatimonadaceae bacterium | reverse complement strand
CTCCCCGTCCGCGCGATCCGCAACGCACCGATGCGCCGACGGGGCCCGGGGACGACGGTGAAGCGCACCGTCGCGCGCCGTTCCAACGTCCGGGTGTCGTAACCCAGGAAGGTCTCCGCCTCGGGGTAGCCGTTGTTGCGCAGGCGTCGCGTGATGGAGTCCCGAGTCGCCCGATTCGCGTAGCGGTCGAAGCGGCCCCCGACGCGCGCCGGCAGGCCGTCCCGGATCAGCGCCGCCTCCGGCACCCCGTCGAGGCCGTCGACCTGCACGGTGTCGACGAGGACCGGCTCCCCCTCGATGATCTGGAAGCGCACCTGCACGACGCCCGGCTCCGGGCGCGTCACCACGGTGTCGACCGTCGCGTCGACGAACCCGTGGTTGCGATACCAGACGGTGAGGCGCAGCAGGTCGAGCGGGAACTCGTCCGCGTCGAGACAGTGCTTGAGCCCCACCACGCGGAAGGTCCGGCGCGCCCACGATGACGGCGTCGTCACGATGCCGGCCGCGAGCTCCGCGTCGCTGAACGCCGCATTCCCGCTGAAGCTCAGCGCGCGCACCTCCACGTCACCGCGCTCGCACCGCGTCTCCTGCGCCCCGGCCGCGGACGCGACGCAGAGGGCCAGGGTCGCGAGGCGGCGGCCGACGCGGCTCCGCACGTCAGTCGTCCTTCTGCCCGAAGATCGCGAGGTTCGACGAATGCCCGGGGCTCAGCTTCTTCTCCGGATGCATCCAGTGCACCGCCTGGTTCACCGCCATGCTCGCCTCGGCGAACCCCGTCGCGATGAGCTTGAGCTTCCCGGGATAGGTGGTGACGTCGCCGCAGGCCCAGACCCCCGCGCGCCCCGTCCCCATCGTCTGGTCGACGGCGAGCTCGTCCTGCTCGAGCCGCAGCCCCCACGTCGCCATCGGCCCCATATCGCTCACGAAGCCGAGCATCGGGAGGACGAAGTCGCAGGGGATGCGGCGCGTCGTCTTCGCCTTGATGTCGCGCAGCTCGAGCGCGACCATCCGGTCACCCTCGGCCACCACGTCGGCGAGCTCGTGGAAGGTGTGCACGGCCGCGCGCCCCTCCGCCGCCGCCGCGAGGACCGCATCGACCGTGGCCTGATGCGCGCGGAACCGGTCGCTGCGGTGCACCAGCGTCACCGACGCCGCGATCCCCTGCAGCTGATGCGCCCAGTCGAAGGCGGAATCCCCGCCACCGATGATCACCACGTGCTTGTCCGCGTAGCGCGTCGGCGCGAGCACCGCTTCGTCGATCCCGCGCCCGTACCAGGGCGCCGCGCAGGGCTGCGGGAGGCGGCGCGGCGCGAAGGCGCCGATCCCCGCGGCGATGATCACCGCGCGCGTCGGGAAGCGGTCGGTCTCGGTCACCACGACCAGCCCGCCATCGGCCGCCTCCTCGAGCGCGACCACCCGCTGCCCGCAGTGGATCGGCTGCGCGAACTGCCCCGCCTGCGCCACGAGGTTCGCGACGAGGTCCTTCGCGAGCACCCGCGGAAAGCCGGCGACGTCGAAGATGAACTTCTCGGGATAGAGGGCGGCGAGCTGACCACCGGGCTGCGGCAACGCGTCGACGATTTGCGCCGTAGCCCCGCGCATGCCAGCGTAGAAGAGGGCGAAGAGACCCGCCGGGCCTCCGCCGATGATCGTGATGTCCCGTGGGTCGTGCGTACGCATATGGCAAATCTCGCCCGTCACGACCATAGAGGGCAACCGCGGTTCCCCCCTTCGTCCCACCCCTCCGGATGACCGACCTCCCCGTCCTCGACGCCCCGACCCGATTCCGCCTCGTCCGACAGCTCGCCCGGGGAGGGATGGCCACGGTCTATGAGGCCGAGCAGGTCGGCCCCGCGGAGTTCACGAAGCGGATGGCGGTGAAGATCATCCACGAGCGGTACGGGGTGCATCCCGAGTGGCGCCAGCTCTTCATCGACGAGGCGAAGCTCTCTGCCAACCTCGTGCACGGCAACATCGTGCAGATCTATCAGCTGGGCGAGAGCGGCGACCGGCTCTTCATCGCGATGGAGCTGATCAAGGGCGTCACGCTCCGGACGCTGATCAACACGCATCGCGCGCGACGGCTCCCCCTCCCGCCGGACGTCGCGGCCTACTGCGCCAGCCGCATCTGCCGCGCGCTCGACTTCGCGCACCACTTCCGTGACGCGAGCGGCGTGCACCTCGACATCGTCCATCGCGACGTCTCGCCCGGGAATGTGATGCTCACTTGGGACGGACAGGTGAAGCTCGCCGACTTCGGGATCGCCAAGGCCCGCACGATGGCCGACCCCTCGGCGAACCGGCCGCTGCTGCTGGGGAAGAAGCACTACATGAGCCCGGAGCAGCTGCTCGGACAGGCCGTGGCCCCGACCGCCGACGTGTTCTCGATGGGGGTCGTCCTCTTCGAGCTGTTCGCCCTCCGCTCGCTCTTCAAGGAGGATGAGACCCTCGCCGCGATCGACGAGGTCGTCCTCTCCCCGACGCCGGACCTGCTGAGCCGGCTCCCCGAGCTCGATCCGGGGATGCAGCAGATCATCGCGGCGGCGATCGCGAAGGAACCCGGGGACCGGCCGAGTGCCGCCGCCCTCGGTCGCGCACTCGACGCGTGGACGGCGCAACGGGGCGCGCCAGGCTCCCCCGAGCGGCTGCAGGCCCATCTCGCCGAGCTCTTCCCCGAGGCGCCGGTGGCCCAACCCCAGCGGCAGGAGCCGGCCTCCGTGAGCCTGCTCCCGGGCGTCCACACGCCGTCCCGTTAGATTGCGGGGATGACGCTCAAGATCTACACGAAGACCGGCGACGACGGCGACACGGGACTCTTCGGCGGCGGCCGCGTGGCGAAGGACCACCCGCGCGTCGAGGCATACGGCGAGGTCGACGAACTCAACGCGACGATCGGGCTCGCGCGCTCGATCGAGATGATGCCGCGCATCGACGAGGTGCTCGCCCCGGTCCAGCGCGACCTCTTCGCCCTCGGGGCGCTCCTCGCGACGCCCGACCCCGCGAAGATGTGGGAGCAGCTCGAGAAGGCGCGCATCTCCGACGCCCGCATCGCGCAGCTCGAGCAGGCGATCGACGACGGCGAACAGGAGCTCGAGCCGCTGAAGGCGTTCATCCTGCCCGGCGGCACCCCGAAGGCCGCCGCCCTTCACGTGGCGCGCACGGTCTGCCGTCGGAGCGAGCGCGCGGTAATCCGCCTGCAGCACGAGACCGAGGTCCCGCCGATCGTGGTGGTCTACCTGAACCGCCTCTCCGACCTCCTCTTCGTCCTCGCGCGGGTCGCGAACCGCCGCGCCGGTGCGGGCGAGGTGACCTGGTAGGATGCCGACCGCGCGCACGCTCCACGGCGCGCGGCTGGAGGTCGCGCCGGGCGTCGGCCCCGCGCTCGGGTCCCGCCTCACGACGGACTGGCCCCGGCACCGCATCGCGGTCGTGATCGACGCGACCGTCGACGCCCTCCACGGCCCGGCGCTCCGCTCGGGGCTTCCCCGCGATGTGGTCTGGTGTCCGATCCCCTCGGGCGAGGCGACGAAGACGCGCGCCACCTGGGCCGCCGTCACCGATACGCTCCACGCCGCCGGGCTCGGGCGCGACACGGTGATCGTCGCCGTCGGGGGGGGCGTCACGACCGACCTCGCGGGCTTCGTCGCGGCGACCTTCGCGCGCGGCGTCCCCACAGTCCTGGTCCCGACCTCGCTGCTCGCGATGGTCGACGCAGCCATCGGCGGCAAGACAGGCGTCGATACCCCGCACGGCAAGAACCTCGTCGGCGCGCTCCACCATCCCGATCTCGTCCTGATCGACCCGATCTGGCTCGACACACTCCCGACCGCCGATCGGCGCCACGGTGCCGCCGAGGCGTTGAAGCACGGCATCGTTGCCGACGCAGCGCACCTCGAGTGGCTCATGACGCATCTCCCCGCGGCGATCGGTCTTACGCCCTTCCCGCCCACCATCGCCGATGCGCTCATCACGCGCTCGGTGGAGATCAAGGCCGCGATCGTCGAGGAGGACCCGCAGGACCGGGGCCGCCGTCGCATCCTGAACTTCGGCCACACCATCGGTCACGCGCTCGAGCGGTGCAGCGACTACACGATCCCGCACGGCGCGGCCGTCGCCATCGGGATGGTCGCGGAGGCGCGGCTCGGCGAAGGCCTCGGTGTGACGCGCGGCGGGGTCGCCGACCGGATCGCCGCCGCGGTCGACGCACTCGGGCTCCCCACGAGACGCCCGTCCGCCCTGCGTCCCGACGCACTCGTCGCGGCGACCCGCGCGGACAAGAAAACGGCAGGTGGCCGGGTCGCCTACGCCCTGCCGGAGCGCCTCGGCACGATGGCCGGCGCCGCGTCGGGCTTCGTCATCCCTATTCCGGACGCCGACGTCATCCGGGCCCTCACAGAAATGTGAGGAGTTCCATCTCGTTGTGCGACAACGAGATGGCGCGTTACCGGCTCAACGCTGTCGGTTTGGCACGCTTTTTGGGTGTTGACCGATTTCCCCGGACGCTTGTAGGGTGGGTTGTCTGACAGGGTGGTCGACCTGTTAGGTCCGTCGTCCCGGCAGAGCGGTTCGAGTGGCGTCCTCCCGGCGCCGAATTCTCCTACACGCGGTCCATTGGGGTCGGTATGCAGCCCGCCAGCGAGTCGAGGTCCCGGACGTATTTCCGTTCCGCGCCGTCCTCCGCGTTCGACCAGTACCTGCTCGACATTCAGAAGCTCCCACTGATCACTGATGCCGCCGAGGAGCGCCGCCTCGCGCGCCTCGCGCAGAAGGGAGACGAGGAGGCGGCCGAGCGCCTCGTCACCGCGAACCTCCGGTTCGTGATCAGCTACGTGAAGAAGTATCAGGGGCACGGCCTCGACCTCTCCGAACTTGTGGCCATCGGCAACGAGGGCCTGCTCAAGGCGGTCCGAAAGTTCGATCCCGACCAGGGCGTGAAGTTCATCTCGTACGCCGTGTGGTGGGTGCGCCAGGCGGTGTTGAAGGCGCTCGCGGAGCAGACGCGCTCGGTCCGCATCCCGCTCAACCAGAATTCGCAGCTCATCCGCCTCTCGCGCGCCGAGATGGTGCTGGCGCAGGTGCTGCGCCGCGATCCCACTGACGCGGAGCTCGGGCGGATGCTCGAGGAATCGCCCGACCAGGTGCGGTCGGCGCGCCAGATGTCGTCGACGGAAGTGTCGCTCGACGCTCCGGTCGATCGCTCCGACCGCGAGGCGAGCTCGCTCGGCGAGCGCTTCGCCGGCGCCGATGGCGTGGAGATCGAGGAGCGGACCGACGTCAACCTGATGAAGGAGTGCATCGACAAGGTCTTCCGGCAGTATCTCACGCCGCGTGAGCGGAAGATCCTCAACCTGTACTACGGGCTCGACGAGGGCGCCGAGGCGATGACCCTCGAGCGCATCGGCGCGCTGATGGGCGTGACGCGCGAGCGGATCCGGCAGATCCGCGAGCGCGCCTTCGAGAAACTCCGCACGTGCCCCGAAGGGCGGTCGCTTGCGGGGTTCTGGGCGGTCACCTGACCTGTCGGCACGACTGAGCGTGGCGTGCCCGGTAATCGCGCCATGACAACGAGCGGGGTCCGGATGCGAATCCGGGCCCCGTTCGCGTAGGTTCTCCCCCGTGGCTTCGCTCGCCTCGCCCTCCCCCGCCGCCGACGCGCGTGCCGATGCACGCCGAGACATGCCGTCAGACGCGCACCCCCTCGCGCTCACGAACGCCCTGCGCGCCGTGGTCGGGGCGGCGCAGGTACTCGCGCGACCTGCAACGCTGCACGTCTATCGGTCGGACGCGCTGCCCGGCCTTCGCGCGCTCCCGTCTCTCGCCGTCTTTCCCGCCACACGCGACGAACTGATCGACGTGATGCGGGTGCTCGCCTCCCACGGCGCACCGTTCGTCGCGCGCGGTGCCGGCACGGGACTCTCCGGCGGCGCGCTCGCCGACGGGATCACACTCGTTGGCCTGCATCGGATGCGCCGCATCCTCGCGCTCGACCCCGTGGCGCGCACCGCGACGGTGGAGCCGGGTGTCGTGAACGCGACCCTGACACGCGCGGCAGCAGCGCACGGCCTCCACTACGCACCCGATCCGTCGTCGCAGGCGGCGTGCACCATCGGTGGCAACATCGCGGAGAACGCCGGTGGGCCGCACTGCCTCAAGTACGGCGTCACGCTCGACCACGTCGTCGCGGCGACCGTCGTGCTCCCCGACGGTGAGGTCGTCACGCTCGACCGCGGTGAGGCTGGCGGCTACGACCTTCTTGGCGCCTTCGTCGGGAGCGAGGGGTGCTTCGGCGTCGTCGTCGATGTCACCGTCCGTCTCACGCCCGACCCGGAGCGGATCGTCACCCTCCTCGCCGATTTCACGTCGATCGATGCCGCCGCGGACGCGACCTCACAGGTCGTCGCGGCGGGAATCGTCCCGGCTGCACTCGAACTCATGGATGCCGCGACGATCGGCGCGGTGGAGTCGAGCGTCTACGCCGCCGGGTATCCGCGGGATGCCGCCGCGGTGCTCCTCGTCGAAGTGGATGGCGCCACCGATGGTGTCGAGGCGGACGTCACGCACCTCTCGGCGCTACTGCGGGACGCCGGGGCGCGCGGCGTGCGCGTGGCACACGACCCCGCGGACCGCGCGCGCCTCTGGCAGGGACGCAAGAAGGCCTTCGGCGCGATGGGGCGTATCGCCCCGCATCTCGTGGTGCAGGACGCCGTCGTGCCACGCACCCGTCTCGCCGAACTCCTGCGGACGATCGAGGGGATCGGGGCGCGCCACGGCGTCCGTGTCTGCAACGTCTTCCACGCCGGCGACGGCAACCTGCACCCGAATATTCCGTGCGACACCGACGATCCGGCGGAGGCCAAGCGCGTACACGCGGCGATGACCGAGATCATGACGGCGTGCATCGCCGCCGGCGGATCGATCACCGGGGAGCACGGCGTCGGCATCGATAAGCTCGGCTACATGGACGCGCTCTTCACCCCCGCGACGCTCGACGCGATGTGTCGGCTGCGCGACGTCTTCGACCCGGCACGTCGGTCGAACCCCGGGAAGGCCGTGCCCGTCCACGCCTGTCGTGAATGGCACGCGGTCCCGGCCGCTCGTCGGCGCCTCGCGTGAACCGCGCCGTACGGTCAGGGAGGCACCGTTGAACGGCGCGGCGAACGGCGCGGCGAACGGCGCG